>NZ_AP023421.1:300000-503999 GCF_018408705.1 Pusillibacter faecalis | reverse complement strand
GCTGTGGGGCTTCGGCGGCGTTGTGGTATGCTCCGTTACTTTTGCGGCGGGGTTAGGAAAGCCCTGTCCCTCGGAAAGCTCCGGCAGCGTCACACCCTCATTTTCCCCGTCCTCCGGGTCGGGTTTATCTTTCAGCGTCGCCCGGTATCTGTGTTCAATCTCTTTCCACCCGTCAGAAAGCACCGTCTTTCCCCGCGCCGTAAACTCCGTATCAGCGCATGAGAAAACCGCCGTAACCGCTTCAAAGATATGCGGCTCGGCGGTGGCAGAGAGCAGACGCGCCCCCGCAAGGGTAAGGATATTTTTCTCGCTTTCCGGCAGCGCGTCCGGGTCAGCCTTTGCAAGCTCCATAGTGGGAATGATTGCGTGGTGGTCTGATACTTTCTTGCTGTCTAATACCTTTGCAACCTCCGGCGTGAAGTCCGCGCCCGCCATAAAGGGGAGCTTTTCGCAGAGCAGCGCGATAATGCCCGCTACGGTGCCGCCCATGTCGTCAGTAAGAAAGCTGCTGTCCGTCCTCGGATAAGTAAGGAGCCGCTTTTCATAAAGGGATTGTGCAAGGTCAAGGGTCTGTTTCGCGGTGTAGCCGAAAATGCGGTTCGCTTCCCGCTGCAAAGAGGTAAGGTCAAAGAGCTTCGGCGGGGCTGCGGTTTTCTTCTCTCTGGTAAGGGAAACGCATACCGCCGTTTCTGTTTCGCAAGCCCCTTTCAGCGCGGCGGCTTCTGCCTTGTCTGAAATCCTTTCGCTTGCCGCTTCCGCGCCGGATAAATCAAGGCGCACATGATAATATTTTTCTTTCTGGAAATGGGAGATAGCCGCGTCCCGGTCGGTGAGCATTTTTAAGGTCGGGGTCTGGACGCGCCCCACGTTCAAGGTCTTTCCATACAGGCAGGAGAAAAGCCGGGTGGCGTTAATGCCGATAAGCCAGTCAGCCTTTGCGCGGCAGAGGGCAGACGCAAAGAGCGCGTCGTATTCCCGCCCGTCTTTGAGGGAAGCAAAGCCCGCCTTAATCGCCCCGTCCTCCATTGAGGAAATCCACAAGCGGCGCATGGGCTTCTTGCAGCCCGCCGCTTCGTAGACAAAGCGGAAAATCAATTCACCCTCGCGCCCCGCGTCACACGCATTTACCACTTCGGAAACGTCGGCGCGGTGCATAAGCTCTTTTAGGGTTTTGAATTGCTTCCCCTTGTCCGGGTCAACGGCGTACTGCCATTCCTCCGGCAGAATGGGTAAGCTCTCAAAACTCCATTTTTTATATTGCTCCCCGTAGGCGGCAGCTTCCGCAAGCTGTACCAAATGCCCGACGCACCATGAAATGAGGTAGCCGCCGCCCTCGATATACCCGTCCTGTTTCCCCTTAATGCCAAGCGCGGCGGCGATAGTCTGCGCCACGCTCGGCTTTTCTGCAATCACAAGTCTAAATGCCATGAAAAATCCTCCTTTCAGCGTTCCGGCGCGGTGTGCTTCTTCTCCTGTGCCTGTTTCAGACAATAGCCGATACAGGGGGATTGCGCCTTATAAGGGCAACGCATACACGCCGGGGATTTTGGAACGGGCGGCGCACTGTCACGCCGCCCGGTGGGTCTTTGTACCATCATTTTTTCTAAAGGGTTTTCGGTGAAAAGCGTCATGCTTCCTCGTCCTCCTGTTCTTCATCAGAAAGCCCGTCCCCCTCGTCCTCGTCGTAATCGTCAAAATCGAAATCTTCAAGGTCGGTGTCGCCCTTGACGTTCTGCTTTGGCTTCATAAACTTAAAATAATAGAACGCGCCCCCGCCGCCAAGAAGTGCCACGACAAGGAAAAGCACAAGCCCGCCTGTATTGCCTTTCTCTTTGGGCTGCTCTGTTGGTTTCTCGGTTTCCGGCTCCGCTTCCTTGCCGCTGCAAGCGGTCATGTTGTCCTTGCAGACGGGGCAGCTCACATTTACTTTCCCGGCTTCGCATTTCTCGGTGCAACTGCAAACGGCGGGCGGGGCTGCTTCGGTGCTTCCGTCCTCCATAAGTGCTAAGAGGTCGGCTTCGTCCACTTGATTAAGGAAATGTACTGTGTCCTCGCCCTCGTCGTCCCGGTCAATGAGGATATAAAAATAATTGCCGTTTTTGGTCGTTACGGTGATAAGCTGCTTGTTGCCGCCGAAATCGTCTACAAGGGTCGCGTTCCCGTCCGGGGTAAGGGGTTCTTCCTTTTGGGGTTCCTCGTAGACAACGCCGCTGTCGTTGGTAGCGTCCTCGCCCTCCGGGGTCTGTGCAAAGGCGGTGACGGAAAAGCCGCCCATAAGTACAAGGGCGGCGCAAAGTGCGGTCAAGGTTCTAAGGATTTTCTTATTCATTCTCGGTGTCCTCCATTTCTTCGGTGTTGTGGTCTGCGGGTTCTGCGGGGTAGCCCGGCGCGGCTTCCATGCCCGGAATACCGCCCCCGGAAAGCATAGCGGAAAGCTCATGCGGGGAAAGGCGCATGGAGCGCACAAGCTGTACGATTTGCAGGTTTTCCGCTTCGGTTTTCTGCGCTTCAAGCCCCCTTAATTTGTTCTGGTACTCGGTGATTTTCTCGCGGGTCTTTGCAATCTCTTTGTCGATACGTTCAATCTTGTTCATAGCCATAAATAAATTTCTCCTTTCTTTGCTCAAAAATATGTTAATTCCAGTTCATCAGCCCATAGCCTTTGATACAGGAGTAATTGACGGGGTAGCTCTTTATCTTGCAGGCGTCGCCGGAATTGCCCTCGACGGTATAGACGCGCTCCCCGTCCGTTCCGATAACAAGCCCTACATGGTCTGCGCTCCCGTCCCCGTCCCAGTCGAAAAAGATAGCGTCGCCGGGGGCGATATTCTCATAGCCCCTCGCGCCCCATTGCCCGCGTGACTGGAACCAGGGTACGCCCTGTGACTGGCACCCGGCAAAGCGCGGCTCGCTCTTTCCGGCTTGATTGTAGCACCATGAAACGAAACAGGCGCACCATTCCACGCGGCTGTTAAATCCGTACCAGCTCCAATAGGGTCGCCCGCCCACGTTGCCGACTTGCCGCTTCGCAAGGTCTACAACGGCGGTGTTGCCGGGGCGTGTGCCGTTTACAAGCTGTACGCCGCTTAAATCCTCGGACGCGCCCATATCGGGGGAGCCGCCGCCGAAAATCAGCGGCTTGTTGCCGCTTGTTTCCAGATAGACGCGGTACATTTCAAGCTGCTGTGGCGTTAGAAGTTCCTCCGCAATCTCGGAAATGGGCTTGCTCGTCAGCTTCACGTTGAGGATATGGTACTCGTAGGGTACTTCCTCGGTGGTCGTTTCCCCGGTTTCCGGGTCTGTGCTTGTTTCTGTGCGGTAGCGGATTTCCGTTTCTTCCGTCAGCGTCAAAGTGTACTGCATGGCAAAGACGCGGTTTAGCTCTGCCTGTGCGCTCTGCGGGGTGTAGGTCTGTAAAAGGGCGGTGAGGTAGGACGCTAACTCATGGGGGTTATGCCCGATACTGTCAAGGTCATAGCGGTATTCGTCATAGCCGGGGTGGGTGCTTTCGATATTGTCAATCTGCTGCTGAAGCTCGTTTTCCTTTGCGGCATAATTATTTTCCGTCGCCACAAGGTCGCTGTCCTCCGACGTGTAGGAAGTCCCAAGTATGCCGTTCATCAAGCCGGAGAACATGGAGCCGCAAGAGGAAAGCCCCGCCGATACCATGATGAATAAGAGCAGCGCGGCAACGGCGATACATACGCCCGCCGGGTGCCGCCCTACAAAAGCGATTGCCTTTTTTGTTTCCTCGGCGGTCTTTTTTGCCGCCTTGCGGGTGTTCTCTGCGGCTTTCTGCGCCGTTTTTGCGCCGCCTTTCCTTGCCGACTTTGCATACTGCCGCTTGATTTGCTGCTTCTGCATGAAGCGGGAAAGGGGATTGCCCGCAATCTGCGGATTGTCATGTAGGGATTTATGGTACTGGAAATCCACATTCGCCTTGAACGCCGTTTTCTCTGCCTTTGCCGCCGCCCGGTAAGGTTTCAGCTTGTGGCTGCGGTAGCCCTCCTTGACTTTCCGCGCCCCGTACTTTGCGCCGCGCTCTGCCAGTTCTTCGGATTTGTGCGCCCCCTCAACGCCGGAATTGTCCTTTTCAACGGAATGTATCTTGTTGTGAACGAAAATACCCGCTTCCTGTGCGGGGCGGGATAGCGGGTTATTGTGGGGCTTATTTTTTCCTATGGGCTTTTCCCGTTCCTCAAAGCGTAGGCGGGTCTTGCCTTTCCCGGTGGCTTCATCAAAGGTGCGCTCCCGTACAAGTTTCTTTTCTTTGGGGATAGCCGCCTTTGCCGCGTCCAGACGGTCGGCTGCTTTGTCCGATTTTCGGATATATTTTTCAAGCTCCGGCGTTGCCCGTTCCTCGTCGGTAAACTGCAAGCGGGAAGATTTTTCTTTTGCTGTGGCTTCTGCCTGTGCTTTCCTCGCCGCCTTTTTGCTCGCCTTTCTGGTACGCGCCCCGTCGATACGTTCCAAGACGCGCTCGGCTGCTGCGGTGTCCTGTTCCCGTTCTGCCCCCGGCGCATGGGGAAGCGTCGGCGCGTCGGCTGTGGGCGCGGGAGCTGTGCCGCCCGGTAGGGGCTGCGCTGCCTGTTCCGGCTGCGGCGGGGCTTCGGTCTTTGCAAAGTCCGCGTCCCTTATCCGCTTGCTGATACGTTTCTTTTTCCCGGTGGCGGCGTTTACCTCGACAGCCCCCTCGCGGGTCATTTTCTGCGTGACTTTCTCACGCGCTCGATACTGTTTTATTTTTCTGTCCCTCCAATCCGCGCCCTTGCAAGGGCGCAATACTCGGCGTTTATCTCAATGCCTATATAATGCCTGTCAAGCTGCCTTGCGGCTGCCCCCGTCGTGCCGCTGCCGAAAAAGGGGTCAAGCACAACGCCGCCTTTCGGACAGCCCGCCTTGATACAGGTTTCGGCAAGTTTTGGCGGGAACGCGGCGAAATGCCCGCCCTTGTAGGGAACGGTATTGATAAGCCACACGTCCCGCCTGTTCCGCATGGTCGGCATGAGGGCTTCGTCGTAGTAGCTGCCGCTTCGCGCCCGGTTAAGCCCCTGTACGTTCCCCTGTCCGGGTACTTCGTCCGCATATTTCTGTCCCGCGCTGCGCCCGGTGCGGTACCGCGCCGCCGTTGTGGGGGCTAACGGCTCGGCTATGGCGGCTGCGTCATAAAAATACTTCTTTGACTTCGTAAGCAGAAAGATATGTTCATAGCAGCGGGTAGGGCGGTCTTTCACGCTCTCCGGCATGGGGTTTTCTTTCTGCCAGATAATGTCGCTCCGTAAATACCACCCGTCAGCGCGTAGGGCAAAGGCTAAAAGCCAAGGAATACCGATTAAGTCCTTTTGTTTGCAGCCGGAAACGCGGTTGTTTCTTGCAATCTGCTGTCCGTTTCTGCCTTTCGGGTTCTTCGGGTCTGCATGGTAGCCTTTATTTCCTGTGCCGCAGTAAGTGTCCGCGATATTCAGCCAGAGCGTACCGTCAGAACGCAGTACCCGGCGCAGCTCGCGGAAAACCTCGGTCAGCCTGTCAATGTACTGCTCCGGCGTGTCCTCCCGCCCAATCTGCATATCAAGCCCATAATCTCTAAGCGCATAGTAGGGCGGGCTTGTGACGCAACAGTGTACGCTTTCCTCTGGAAGCTCCCGCAAGGCATAGAGCGCGTCCCGGTTGATGATGGTGTCAGTTTTCAGCCCGTTCATGCTTCGCCCACTTCCTCTGGCTTCGTCGTCATTACCCGGTAAAGCTCGGTGTCTTTTGGGAAGCGGTCTACAAAGGGCAGCACCACGTTCCCGTAGAAGATAAGCCCCTCGCCCGCTTCGGTGTGGGTGACATATTTCATCTGCTGCGGGGAGATGTTGAGCTGCTTTGCAAGGATAGCCCGGTCGCCCGCCGCCTGATTGAGCATGAGGACAAAATCAGAGTTTTCAAAGATATTCTCCACTTCGCGGGAAGCAAGCAAATCCTTGACGTTCTGCGTAATGGCTGTGGGTATGCCGCCCCATTTTCTGAAACGCTTCCAGATTTCAACGGAATAGGCGGCGGTCTGTTCCTCTTTCAAGAGAAGATGAAATTCGTCCATAAAATACCGGGTGGATTTCCTTTCTGCCCGGTTGACGGTGACGCGGTTCCATACCTGGTCCTGCACAATGAGCATACCTAACTTTTTGAGCTGCTTCCCAAGCTGCTTGATGTCAAAGCAGACAAGGCGGTTGTTCAGCTCCACGTTGGTACGGTGGTTAAACACGTTAAGGCTCCCGGAAACATACAGCTCCAACGCCGCCGCAATACGCGCCGCTTCCGGCTCCGGCTGCTTCAAAAGCTCGTCGTAGAGGTCGCCCAAGATAGGCATTTTTTCCGGGGCGGGGTCTGCAAGGAAAGGGCGGTACACGTTCCGAACGGCGCGGTCAATGACGGTCTTATCGACGGGCTGCAAGCCCTCCTTGCCGCCTATGACAAGCTCGCAGAGGGAGAGGATAAAGTCGGATTTCAGCGCAAGGGGGCTGTCGTCCTCGGAATAGTTGAGGTTAATATCCATAGGGTTCACATACTGGGGTTTCCCGTCAATGCCCTTGCCCGTAGGGGATAACCGTATCACTTGCCCGTCAAGCCGCTGCACAAGGGAAAAATACTCTGCTTCCGGGTCGCAGATAATAATGTCGTCGTCGGTAATGAGGAAAGCGTTTGTCATTTCCCGTTTGGCTGCAAAGGATTTCCCGCTTCCCGGCGTACCCAAGATTAAGCCGTTGGGGTTCTTTAGCTGCTTGCGGTCGCAGAGTATCATGTTGTTAGACAGGGCGTTCAAGCCGTAGTACAAAGCCGCGCCCGTCTGGAAAAGCTCCTGTGTGATAAAGGGGATAAAGATAGCGGTGCTTGACGTGGTAAGCCCTCTTTGAATGGGGATAAGGTTCTCCCCAAGCGGTACAGAGGACATAAGCCCCGCTTCCTGTTGGTAGTCAAGGCGGGTCAAGGCGCAGTTGTTCTTCTGTGCAATGCCCGCCGCCGCAAACACGTCATTTTCCAGTTTCCTTTTTGTGTCTGCCATGTTCACCACAAGGAACGTCAAGAGGAACATTCTTTCATTCCGGCTCTGCAAGTCCTGTAAGAGATTTTTTGCTTCGCTGCCGAACGTGGCAAGGTCGGACGGGATTATATCCATGTCGTAGCCGCTGCGTACCGCTTTTTTCTGTTCCTCGATTTTCATTTTGTCAAGGTCGGTGATTTTCCGCTTGATTGTCTTTATGGCTTCGGTCTGGTCGATACTGTGGATATGCAGATTGACGATAACGCCCGTTTCCAAGTCCAGAATATCCGATAAGATACGGTCGTTTAATTCCGGCGCAAGGATTTCAAGGAATGAAACCGCGCCGATTTTGCGCCCCATGCGGAAATACCGCCCCTCGCCAAAACGGAAAGAGGACGGGGCGATAAAGTCCTTTGTGGAAAGCCCGGACGGGGCAAGCCAAGAAAAATCAAAGGAAAACTGCCCGCCCTCCGGGTGGAAAATGCCATGCAGCATTTTAAGGCGTTCATAGCCTGTCATGGGGCGGGCAGACACGCCTAAGAGCTTAAAGTTGTTCAGCACGTCCGTTTCGATACGGGCAAGGCGGGATTTCGCCGCGCCCAGACTGTCGGCTTCAATGGCAAAGGTGATATATTTTGCTTTGACAAGCCCGTTGTTGCCCTTTGCAAGCTGGTTTTTCAGCATATCCCGGTATTCTGTGCGGATAGAATTGAAAGCGTCCTCCTGTGCCGGGATATTGACCGCTTTTTCCGCTTCGCCCCGCTGCGTCCCCTGATTGATGAAAGAGAGCTGCACCGAAACGGAAGCGTCAAAGTAGTTGAGGAAGTCGCACCAGTTCTCAAAAATGGCGGTCTTGTCGTCTGCCTGTGCAAGCTGATAGTTAATATCTTCAAAGGCGACGGTCTTTGAGTATTTGCGCTCCGTAACCTTGCAGATACCGTCCGGGTACATCTGGATATAGGGGATTGTCTGCTGTGCGGTATGCGCTTTCCCGTCGCCCTTTGCCTGTCTGATGATTTCTGCAATCTGCTTTTTCTCGGCGCGGGTGAGCTTGCGGGGCGGGTTAGGCTTTGCGCTTCCCGCCGCGCTGTTTCTTCGTGTTTCCTTTTGCAATCGCTGATACCTCCTTTTCAAGTTTTCTCTGCCGTTCTAAGACGGAATAAAAGTTGTCTGTCCTGTATGGTCGTTCTTTGGGGGCTATGAATTTCGTCTGAATGATGTTCTTCACCACCACTTCAAGGGGCTGTCCATGCTTCTCATACATGGCAAAGAGGAAACAGGGCAGCATGACGGCAATCATAGCCATAGACGCAAGGCTTGTGCCTGTGCTGTCTTTGAGCAGAAAGAAAAGCGGCAAGCCGAACAGAAGAGCCGCCGCAAAACATACAATCTGCCGTTTGGTAAGGTTGAAAGCTACTTTTGTCTTGACTTTGGATAAGTCTTTGGGTACGGGTACATACGCCAAGTAAAAACCTCCTTTCTCTGGGTTTTGTGCTGCTGTAAGTTCCCATAAGGGTAATCAAGGCAAAGGTCAATTTCTGCCCTTTGCCCGTCCCTATTCTATGGGGTTTTCCCGCGTCAAGGTCGGGTCGTATTTTCGCCGCTTCGCTCTGAAAATCTCCACCCTACCCTTGACACGCCGCTAATGCGCGGAGAATATCGACTTCGCCAGTGCGCCGGATTTGAACAGGGAGAAACAGAGGATAACGGTGTAGGCTGCAAGGGAGAATATCGCGCTGTGCAGATTGTCCGCTATTATCATGTTGTTCACCAGTACGGCGTAAATGCCGACGCATATCATAATGAGGAAGCCTTGAAAACCGATAGCGAACAGGGATTTTAGGTAGTTGTTTCCTATCTGCCCCCATTCCCGGTTAGTCATAGTTGCAAACGGGATAGGCGATACCGAACAGTAAAGGTAAATTTCTATCATACGCCCGTAGAGGATAACGGTTATCAGTACGGACATGATTTTCATGCACAAGCTCACAAGGCTTGTTTCCATGACAAGTAAGAGCAGTTCGGGGATTTCCATAGCGTCAAGCCCGTCCTGCATGGAAGCAAGGGCGGCGGCAACATCAATCTCTGTGCTGCCGCCGATTACCCCCGCCGCGCCGGAAACAACGTGCTGCGCCATATCGAACACCGCCATAGTGATGTCAAAGGTGTGCGTCACAAGGTAGACTGCCACAAACGCCTTGAACACCCACTTGAAGAACATGGAAGTGTCAACGTCGTGCATATTGTTCTTTTCCGTTACCATGCTGATAAGCTCATAGCATAGGACGTAGGTAATGACAAGCCCCGCAATGGGTACGATTACATTCTCACTAAGGGTCTGTATCATGGAGAATATATTTGCGTTCCACCCTTGCGGGGTCTGCCCTACCTCTGCGGCGATAGTGCCGACTTTTTCGTTTACGTCCCCGAACATAGTTGACAGATTACCGTTTATGGCTCCTATGAGGATTTCCTTTATCCATTCGTTAATCGCGTCAAGTATGCTCTGCATAAGCCTTTACCCGCGCTTCTTAACCGAACAGCCCGGAAAGCAGCGGTACAAGGGTCATGCCGATAAGGGCAACGCCGCCGCCCGCCATAAGCTGCTTCATGCCCTGGCTTTTCGCGCCCGGATTGTCATTGCCGTAGCCCTCCATCAGATTGATTACGCCCCAGATACCAAGCCCGGCTCCAAGTGCTACAACAAGGGTCTGCAAAACGTCTACTGCGCTATTGAAAAATGCCATAAATATATCCTTTCTGCCGCGTCTGCGGCTGTCCGGCAAGCGGACAAAAGGCGGTCAGCGTATGGTCGCCGCCGCACAAAAAAACCGCCCTCTGGTAAAGGCGGCTGTCCCCGCGCTGCGTAAGTCCTGCGGCGCGGCGGTATTCAGTTGTAAGGGGTGCGGCTCCTGCCGCTGTGTACTGCGCCGGAAAGTGGGGGCGCGTATCATGTAGCCGGTATGGATAGATGTGATTGCTTCAATCGCTCCTTTCTGTGTCCCGCTGTGCTGCCGGACGTTTTTTTCAGACTTGCGGGAAGTGAATAGCTTGCGTAGCAAGGTGTTCGCTTCCCGCAAGTTCACAAAGGGGTAGCTGCCGCCAGGCAGCGTAGGGGAAGTGTAGCTTCCCCTGTCCCCCGGCGGTCTGCCATGCTGTCACTGTTGCGGGATAAGCCCCATATGCATTAACTTAACTGAAAGCAGCTTATAGCGGGCGTTTGTCAGGAATCTTCTTAATGCAGAAATCATTTTTATCTATTGATTGGCATTGTTTTTGCAATATCCAGGCAAAAGGAAAAGCTCAAAGCCCTTAATTTACCAGCATTCCAGGAAAGTTAGTGCAAATGGGGATAAGCCCCCGGCGCGTGACATACTCCGTTGCAAAACGGCGGTGTTCCGCTTCCTTTTCCCGCCAATACTCCCATAATGCAGCGTCGGCGGCTTCCGCAACATTCATTAAAAACCGTTCAAGCTGCTTTTGTTTTTCCTCTGCGCTACGTTTCCTCATGGTCTGCGTCCTCCTGTAAGTCTGCCGCGTCAATCTCGTAATAGTCAAAAACCTCGTCGGGCTTGACAATGGCGGGGCGGCGTTTAAGGTGCTTTTCCATGTCAAAGGCGTTCTTCGGGTCTGCGTCGGACAGGTACTTGTATTTCGGGTGCTTCGTTATGTCGAATTTGTCCGAAAAGAACGGGCGCACCCCGCGTAGCTGCAAGATACATTTCCCTCCGTCCATGACTGCGATTTCATCTTCCGTCATGAGCTGCTTTCCCAATTTCTGATAGTTCAGCCCATGCGAAAGCTCCCGCCCCCTTGTTTCGGAAGTGTTGAAGCTGTCTATCGTTTCTTTTCCTAAAATTTCCGATATTTCTTTAAGGGTGGTTTTCTCCTTGCCGCCCAAGAAAAGCGTGGTGTCGCAGTTGCCGACTATGGTATCGGCGTTGTCTTTGTAAATGGCTTTTAGCTGTGACTGGCTCTGCAAGATGATTGACGCGGATATTTCCCGGCTTCGTATCGTTGCAATGAGCTTTTCAAACTTTGGTATCTGCCCGATATTCGCAAATTCATCAAGTAAGCACCTAACATGGACGGGAAGCCGCCCGCCGTATTCATCATCTGCTTTGTCGCACAAGAGGTTGAATAGCTGTGTGTAGAGAATACTCACGACAAAGTTAAAGGTGTCGTCGGTGTCGCTGATAATCACGAAAAGGGCGGTCTTTCTGTCGCCTATGGTGTCAAGCTCCATTTCGTCGGTTTCCATAAGCTCCCGCAGCTCCTTAATGTCGAATGGGGCTAACCTCGCGCCGCATGAGATAAGTATGCTTTTTGCGGTCTTGCCAGAGACGAAAAGTCAAGGACTTTTTCATCAAATTCAAAAAGCAGTCACATTTTGCGGACTTCCTCACGGAGCAGACGCTTGATTTTGTCCTCCATCGTCTCTTTTGCGGTCTGGCTGAAATGCACACGGACGATATAGGTGGTCTTGCCGATCTGCTTTCTGACAGTCGGGCAAGGGGTGTTGGTGGTGCTGTGGGTTGCGGTATTGTTCATTCAAAATCCTCCTGTAAATGAAAAATGCCCGGTGACTGTTCATCATCGGGCGGTGTCGGTATGAGGGAACAAGGCAAGGCGGCAACATTAAGGTATCTATAAAACCTTTGCCGTCTTTGCCACGCTTGCCGTGTTCCCGTTGTCAGTCTCGGAGATAGCAGACCCATGCTGTGCCGTCTTTCTCGGTCACAAGTCTGTCCCCGATACGGCTCTTTGCCGTTCTCATGGTGCGTGAGGAAATCCCACGCTCATTGACCGCTTTTTCCAGCTCTGCGCTCGGCATACGCTTTCCGTCCGCAAGCAGTTCCAGAATGAGCATTTGCGCCTGTGCGGTCTTACTCTCGGTCTTGCCGGAGTCCGTCCCAGCAAGAAGCTCGTCAGCGGTAATGTCATAAGCTCCTATCCACTCAAAGCCTTTCTCGTCTCCCAGAGAAAAGGCAAGGGACTGTCCGGGCGGCGCAAGGGAGCTTTTCTCATGGATAAGCACCCTCATTGTGGGGCTGTCCTTCAGCTTGCCGATAAAGAGCAGACTGCGGACTGCCGCCGTAATGTCGATAGACCCTAATCCCCGGTAGGTGCTTTGCGTTCCTGCGGCTTTGTTGAGGTGTCCGATCAGCATGATAGCGCACCCGGTAGCCTGTGCAATGTCTCCCAGACTGCGGAATATCGGGCGCACCTCGTTTGCTCTGTTCATGTCCACATCTGCACCCAGAAACGCCTGTACCGGGTCAATGATAACCAACCTTGCGTTGTTCTCACGGATTGCCCTTGCTATGCGCTCATCGGCAAGGGTCAGCGGTGTGTCCCTATCGTCAATGACAAGCACTCTTTCAAGGTCTGCGTCTGCTTCTATCAGTCGGGGGCTTGACGGTATCACCCAGACCGTCCTCGGCGGTCTGATAGATGATATTGAAAGGCTCAAGTGTCTCCATACCGGGCAAAGGCTTTCGATTGGTGCAAGCCGCCGCAAGGCGCATGGCAAAGTAGGTCTTGCCCTCGCCGGGATTGCCCTGAATAATTGTCAGCTTTCCAAATGGGATATAGGGAAACCATAGCCATTCCACGCTCGTCAGCTCCACATCAGCCATACGGAGCATTGGGACAGGCTGGGCGGTGGGCAGCTCTCGCAGCGTGATTGTCTCGGCTATGAATTTGCGGCTCGGAATGTCCCCTTGCTGACGGAGAACATCGTTCCAGTCTTTCCTTGCCGGGACAAGGCGAATGACGGCGATCTCGCCGGGAATGGACTGTGCCAGTCGGGTACAGGCTTCGCTTCCTGCGGTGTCGCTGTCAAGGCAGAGGATCACTTTTTTGGTGTCCTTGCGTTCAGAAAGAAAACGGTCAAGGGCTTTGCCTGAAACGCCGCCCAGGGCAAGGTAGCTCCTTGTCTGCCAGTCCTGCGGATAAAGGCAGATAAAGGACAAAAGGTCAATCGGTGCTTCAAAGACAAAGAGCTGGTTGCCGTTTCCCTCATATCGGAACGGATAGGACTTGTCAGATCCGGCAATGTCCTGTCTGAATGAGTCTGCCGTTCCTCGCACATGGGCGTATCTCGGTGTGCCGTTTCGGTCTCTGCCGACAAACACAACATTGTGCCGCTTTGCGTCCTCGTAAATATCCCCGGAAAGAAGAAAAGCCTCAACCAGTTTCGGGTTGAGACCTCGGCTTTCGCAAAGATATTGAATTGCTCTGTCGGCTGTTCGGTTGTGCAAGGGCAAGTGGAACGCTGTGGGCGGTGCTGTGGTGGCTTCGGTCTGTCCCTCGCCGTTTTCGCCTGTCAACATCTGAACAGCTTCGGGAAAGGACTTGCCGTAAAACTCCATGACGAAATCAATGGGATAGCCGCCCTTGCTCTGGCTGTGGCGAAACCACTTGTTTCCCCGGACGGTCAGGCTGTCATGTTCTTTCCAACGGTATTCCCGTCCGCTTTTGATAAGTGTCTCTCCCTGTGTGCGGAGAAAATCTTCCAGACTGACGGCGTTTGCCCGGTCAATCTGTGCTTGGGTGTAATTCATCGGGATAGTTCCTCCTTTTTCTGTCGTGTTTGGGGTCGATTTTGGAGCTTTTGTTCCTCTGTGCGCTCGTTAAATCGGGCGGCAGTATCTACACATGACTTGACCTTCCAAAGGCGGTGTAAATCGTCTCTGACAGCCTTAAACTCGCCATAGGTGGTTTCGTGCGCCTGTTCCAGCTCGTCATACTCGTCGGACAGCTTTTTCATATCCACCTTGCCGTCTGGGAACTCCCCGGTCAGCTTTCGTCTGGCGGCGTAGAACTGTATCAGTTCCGCTTCATGCTCTGCCTTGTACTTGGCTCTGGGCTTCTCAAACTTGATTTTCTGCAAGCCGTCATAGACAGGCTTCAAGTTCTGGAAAGCAGCGGAGCTGTCATAGAGCTGCTTGATTTCTTTCATTCGTGCGGTCTGCCCGTCCAGCGTTTTCTTCAAGCTCTCTGTGGTGGAGCTGTGTTCATTGACACGGCTTTCCAAATCTTCAAGGTTGTAAATGCCGTTTGCCCGGAGATAATTGAAAGTCTCGTTCATCTCCTTTAGGTTGCTGATTTTGCCTTTCTGGGAATAAGCCCCGGCTTTGCGCTGGGTGTAGTAGGCGTTCAGCAGAGAAACAAGGTTGGGTGCCTGCGGCTTGGCAAGCTCCGCTTTTGCTTCGGCAATCCAATCAAACAGGAGAGCGATTTTCTTCTTGATGTCCCGGATAACGGCATTGGTTGCTCTGATCCAGCGGTTGAACTCGCCTTTCTCGGTGCGTATGCCTTTCTTCTCCATTGCCCGGACGGTTGCGCCCTCATGGACGGTGGGAAGAAGCTCCACGCCCTGACGCTCATAGCTTCGGTGGTCGATACGAACATCAAGCCCTTTCTCCGCAAACTTGGCGTTGCATAGTTCCGCCCATGTCTGCCGCCAATGTTCCAGCGTTTCGGGACTGCCCCAGTCGGTAGTGGGAACGGCATTGAAAACATACTCGCCGTTCTGGTCTCTGATACGATTTCCGTCCTCGTCCAGCTCGTACACTCGTCGTTGCTTTAGCCCCCATTTACCGTCCTGCTCGATGGGGCGGATGGGACAAAGCACATGGAAGTGTGGGTTTGGTATGCCGCCGTCCTCCCAGTCTGGCTGGTGTACGGCGAAGTCAACCACCATGCCACGGCTCACAAAGTTCTCCAATAAAAATCGCCTTGCAAGAGCGATGTTTTCCTCAAGGGAAAATTCATTCTGCAAGGCAATGTCAAAGCTGTATGCAAGCTGGGCGTTCTTTCCACGCTCGGCTTTTTCCACGGCGTTCCATAGGGTCTGGCGGTCTGCGTATTCTGGCGGTGCATGGGACGGCAAGAGAATGTCAGAGCAGATCACGCCGCCCTTGCGGGTGTAGTCGCTGTATTCGCCGTAATACTCGCTATACAATCGCTCCCCGGCACGGTAGGCGGCAGAAGCAATAGCGGACTGTCCTGCGCTTCGCTTAGTCTGCGTGACGCTCAGATGAAATAGTGCCATCGGCTTTCAACTCCTTTTCTCTGTTCGCTTGGTTGGTGTGAGTAATCGCCATGTGACGGACGGCTCGCTGGACTTCGGACAGAGAAAAGATGTACTCCATCAGCTCTGTCATTTCGGTGCGTGTGAGATCTTTGACCTCCGGGGCAAGGCTCTCAATCGTGCCGCCCAGATTGCAAAGACGATGGGTGCGTTTCTGCCTTTCGCCTTTCTCCAGATATTTCTTTCTGTTCTCAAGACGGTTGAGCTTGTGCTTCTCCTGTGCAAGCTGCGTCTCGGCTCGTTCCTTTTCGGCTCGGAGCTGTTCAAGGGTTTTCGGTTTTGTCATTGTGATTGACCTCCTTTTTTGATTTTTGGGATAAAAAAAGACCGTCAACTTTTCGCATAGTGCGACCAGTCAACGGTCAGTTTTTCGGTATTCAGTTTTTTCAAACTTGCTGGCGGCGAACAGCATTTTATGCTGTTTGCGGACGGCAAGTCCACAAGGGATAGCCGCTTTAGCGGCGCAAGGGGGTGTAGCCACCTTGACGGAACGAAGTGACGCAACATTCTCGGTCAAGCAGTTTTCTTCTGCTGACGGAGAATGAAGCTCCGCAGGACGCACGATACTCCCGATAGGAGAGTATAGAAGTGCGCCCTTTAGTTCCTAAAGGGATTTTCTTCTGACCCAAATTACATAAAATGTAGATCAAGACATTTCTAAGAGGTACTCTCAGATTTTCACAACATAAGGTTCATCTTCAATAATACCCTGATCGTGGGTAACAATGATAACCGTTTTACCTTCTTCATTGAGTTCGTGCAATAACCTCATAACAATATCTCTATTTTTCTTGTCAAGTGAGCCAGTAGGTTCATCTGCCAAAACAACAGAACATTTTTTCATCATAAGACGAGCTAAAGCAACTCTCTGTTGTTCACCACCGGAAAGCTGATAAACTTTTTTGTTAACTTCCTTTGATAACCCCACACGATTAAGAGCTTCTTTAAGTGATACTTTAGTTCGGCTTGATTTTTTAATCAAACTTAAATTTTCTTTAACTGTCTTATTTTCAAGCAGTGCAAAATTCTGAAAAAGAAACCCCACTGTATCCGCAAAAAAACTGTTTTTATTTTTAAGCCGGGTAATATTCAGCCCTTCGATTATGATACTGCCGCTATCCGGCTTTTCGATACCACCAATCATATTGAGCAAAGTGCTTTTTCCACTGCCGCTATCCCCGCTGATTACTACAAAACTTCCATCCGGAATTTCCAAATTAAAGTTGGAGAAAATTATTTTCTCTCCAAATGCTTTATTTAAGCCACGAATTATAATCATAAACATCCACCTTTCAAGGACTTTGAGATATTTGTTTTTTTCAACCCACATAACATTTGTGAAAATGATTGCCATTTCAATAATGGTGAGCAATGCTCCAACCAGTAAAGCAATCCCGACACTTGCGTTAGATATAAAAAGCGAAACAATGCAAATCAATATCACAACGGCTATATTTTCTAAGAGATTAACGGAAATAAATCTTTTGTGCCTTTCATAAAAGCGATAGCCCAAAACCTTTTTGAGGGAGATTTCCATCGCATTAAGTCTAAATTCCATTTTCACTTCAGATATGATGATAGCGATATCTAACAGCAATACTAATACGCAAAGAGAGCTTATAAAGCCAATCAGTTTCACGAGGAAACTATGACTATAAGTATAATCCTCCCCGACATTCGTCAGCATAAAATAGTGTGGACCAAGCTGTTCTGCATATTTTTTCGCAGCATTACGAATTGTGCTTTCATCGCATCCGTAGATCACCTCACCATTATATGTTCCTGTTTCGATATAACTTCCATTCAAAGCAACAGCCTCATTTGCCTGATAAATAACAATCGGATTTGTTGCTCTTGACAATCCGTCAATAGCCTCTTCTCTGTTCGAATTGAGATAATAAAATTGCTCTCTGCCAGAATATTCTTTATAAACAACACGCAGTTCTTCTGCATTTTGGGTAAGAGAGTCAATTTCCTCTTTTGCGATATCTTTGTATGATTCCGCATTTTTTCCCTTTGGCACGAAGACCACGATATCCTCTTTTTTCATCATCTTCAGTAAGCATATCAGAAAACCCTTGCAGCATATCTCTGGCATTATGATTTACAAAAATATAATTATCCGTATCGCTTATCCGGCTGCCTATGCAGACCACCGGATTTATAGTGTTGTATTCATTTTCGTAAAGGTCATTCCAAAATTCGCTCTCTTTGGATTCCTCCTCATTTTCTTCAAAAGGAGGTTCAATCTGCATAACTCCAAAATAGTAATCATTATAATGATTTTCTAAAAGAGTAGTGTTTGTAAGTAAATTACCTTGAATGCTACTGAGATTTGTAGTTATTGTAAAAATCGTCATAGCAGTAGCAAATACTTTAAGACCGTTCAGAAGATAAAACATACCTTTTTTATCTGAAGCATTGGCAAAGGCTTTTTTTACATCAAAGCGGACAAAAGCAGCATAAGGAATTACGGAAAGAACTGCTCCGGCACAATACACTGCCAAAATGAGATGATCTTCATACGCTCCCGATATAAATTGAGAAACAAGCAACTTTGCTAAGACGAATAATGCAGCATATGAAATCATATCAGCCACTACAGCTTTTAGAGCAATCACAGCAGCATTTTCGCCCAGAGAAGCTCGTACAACTACTTCCTTTTGTCTGCGTATCACCTCAATCATATTAAGTACAATCATCAATATGGCAACCAGGCCCCAAACAATGAACATCATATCAGTTTCGGTTGATTGCCAAAACTCTGGCTGCGATATAGAATATTCTTTTGCCAAATCTTGATATGTGGCAATAATGTCATCATCGTCACCGATATAGCTGACCATTATTTCCTGTCCATTGCCTGTGTTTTTTGCTTCTCTAAAATCTTCAAATTCTATTACGGTGATTCCGCCTATCAAAGCCGTATATGTTTTTTCCTCAATATCCATTGTGCTTTTAAGACTATCCCGAACAACGGTATCATCACCATAAATATAAAGTCTTGTCTGATAATTAGAAACTCTCTGATTAAAAGTCGAAAAAATATGAACACCATGCTTCTCAGCTGTATCTTCTGCATTGGCTAAAAAATGAATCCATATCGTCATTAGTAGTTGTGTATCTGGACGATAAATAATAAGCACCATTAAAGTTCCAGAGCATATTTTGATATACTTCAGCTTGCATAACAAAAGCAAAAATAATCGTAATCAACAGCAATATATTTCTTATATGTTTCATTTAAAATTCTTAAACCTCCTTTGAATAGGTAACAGACACACGATTGCCCAAAATACTAATATGGATTTTTTCATACAACCACATTCTCTTGTTAGATTCTAATTTTCCGTTTTCTTTATTCGCATAAATTGTACCATAAAACTCGTGAACAATTCTACCGCAACTTTGGACTACATGAGAAAAGTCCGAACAGTTTTCTGCCCGGACTTCCTCGCTCAATCATAAATCAATTCCACTTTCACAATCTCCTCTGCCTGTGCCTTGCAAGCGTTCATCTGCCGCACCCATTCCATTTGGTTTTCGGCTTTCAGTTGCTCGGTCACGCCGTTTTGCTCTGCCAGTGACCGCACGATCAGCTCCATGCGGTTTCGTGCTGTTTCGTCAATCTCGGCGCAATGCTCAAAGAGCTTGTCGGATAGCACCAGCTCATTGAACAGTATCGGACGGTGCATTTCCAGATACGCCTTGCGAAGTCTGCCGTAGTGTCCGAGGGGCTTGGTCTTGCGGATAATGATGTTTGGGATAAGATAATCGCCGTTCTGTGTGTAAGTGATATTCATGCTGTTTGTACTCCTTTCATCGGCTCTCTCTGCGGTAAACTGCTGACAGGGACGAACACGCCCTTTGCAATGTCCTCCGCACGAATGGCGGCTTTCTTGGCTTCGATTTCTGCCTTTTTCCGCTTTTTGATTTTGTCCTCGTATCGCTTCTGTGCTCCGCTGGCTTTCCGCTTCAAGTAGTTCTGGTGGAGCCTGTCCTTGCGTTCCTCACGCTTGCGGATTTCCTCTAATTCCTCCGGGGTAAGCTCCACTTCGCCAAACGCAGGGGGAACGAAACGACCCACGAAATTGAAGTAAATCTCGACCTCCTGTGTGGTCTGAATACTGCCCTTGCGGTCACGCTCATGCACAAGGATTTTCTCAATAAACTCATTGAGCATGGCAATCGTCAGCTTGTCGAAGTTCTCATACTTGTCAATCAGAGCGATAAAACGGTCAGCGTCCTTTTCGTGCTTCTCGTAGCTCTTGATAGCCTTTTCCAGAACAGAGATTTCAGCGGTAAGCTCGGTCTGCTCCTTTTCATATTGAGCGTCCAGAGTGGCATATCTGCTGTCAGACAGCTTTCCTAAAATGTTGTCCTCATAGATTTTGCAGAGCAGGACTTCCAGCTCGGAAACTCTCTGCTTTGCGGTGGCAAGGCGTATCCGCTGTTTCTTGACCTCTGCCGTCTGCTGGCTGGACTGCGCTTCCTGCACCACTCGGACAAACTCGGCTCTGTCATGCTTCGCATACTCGGCAATAGCTTTGAGCATTTCGGAAACAAGGGACAGTACCACATCTTCATTGATACGGTGCTGTGTCGTGCAGAGCTTTCCAACTGGGACTTTGCTGTATTGGGAACAGGTATATTGAGAAATACGCTTGCCGTTGTTGGTACGGTGGACATACATCTTGCCGCCGCAATCGGCACAATAAAGCAAGCCTGTGAGGGGAGCTGCTTCGCCCCAGCCGTCCGGGTAGCGTCTGACATTCCCACGGATTTTCTGCACAAGGTCAAAGGTCTGCTGGTCAATGATAGCTTCATGGGTATTCTCGAAAATTGTCCATTCGTCCTCCGGGACATAATGGCTTTTCTTGTCCTTGAAGTGCTTTCGGGTCTTGAAGTTGATGGTGTGTCCCAGATATTCACGCTTTTCAAGAATGTTGCAGATGGTGGAAGAACCCCAGCCGTACACATCTTTGAAGGTCTTATTTTTGTTCACGCCCTCGCCGTGCCGGGCAAGGTAAGCGGACGGAATGAGGACTTTTTCTTCTTTCAGCTTGCTGGCGATCTGATACGGACCGTAGCCGTCAATCGTCATGGCAAAGATGCGCTTGACCACCTCGGCGGCTTCGGGGTCAACCAACCATTGGTCTCTGGCTTCGTTCCAAAGATAGCCGTAAATGACCGTGCCTGTGAGGTGCTTGCCGGACTTGCCTTTGGACTGGAAAGTGGAACGGATTTTACGGCTGGTGTCTCTGGCGTAGTATTCGTTCATAATGTTGCGGAAAGGGGTAAAATCATCGTCCCCTCTGGCACTGTCCACGCCGTCATTGATGGCGATAAGGCGAACGCCACGCTGACGCAGGATTTCCATAATCTGACCGACTTTCAGATAGTCACGACCCATGCGGCTCATGTCCTTGATGCACAAATACTCCACATTCCCGGCTTCCACTTCTTTCATCATTGCTAAAAAATCCGGGACGGTCAAAGCAAGTACCACTAATGCCATCGTCCGTGAAATGGACAATGTTTGTAAAGCCCTGCCGTGCGGCGAACTCCTCCAACATTGCCTTTTGATTGGATATGGAATTGCTCTCACGCTGTTGGTCATCATCTTTGCCAAAGTCATCACGGCTCAGTCGTTCGTACAGAGCTGTGATTTTCTCATTTTTTCTCATAACTTGCGCTCCTTTCTTCGGTTTTAGGTTGTGTGTTCTAAGAGACTTCCCAACCGCTTGATTAAGAAGTCTTTTAGAGCATACAACACCCGCCGCAAGTTTGTATTTTTTGTACTGCTTGACTGCAAAATGCTCCGGGTCTTTTTCTTCCAGACGTTCAAACATGAGGTCAACCGGGTTCTGGAAATCCTCGTCGTCCTCGCGGGCTTCCGACGCATTTATCATTTCAAGCAGCGTCGTGAAGTTCTTCTCGTCCTCCGGGGCTTCATACCAGATATAGCCGATTAGCGCGGTGTAGTAGAGCTTTTCCGCTTTCACCCAGAAATCCTCGCCGGATTTTTCCCCGTCGCCTTTGGTGTTGGCGATAATGGTATTGACTAACTTCAAAATGTCCTTTTCGCTCCGCAGATAGGCAAAGGGATTGTATTTCATGGATTTTTTGAAGTTAATCGTATTTAGCACTTTGATACGGTATTTGTACCGCTGTAACATTTTCCCGGTTTCCAAAATCAGTGTTCCTTTCGGGTCAGTGACGATATACGACGTTGGAAAATCCTTTGACGTACATTGCATGAGCGACGGTTTCACAAAGAACCGGGTCTTGCCGCTGCCGGAACCGCCGATTACAAGGATATTTTTGTTTCTTGCGTATTTCGGCTGCTTCGGGCGGCTGTTCATGGTGAGCCGTTCCGTCTGCGTTAGGGGGATATTGTTCTCAAATACCGGGTCGGTGTACGGCTTTATGTCGTCAGCCCCGCCCCAACGCGCCGAACCGTATTCTGTCCCGCGGCGGTATTTCTTCGCGTTCTTGCCTTTGGTGTAGATAATCAGCCGGACAATGACCGCCCCCGCAATGCCTAAAGCTAAGTCTGCCGGGTGGAAGCTCGGCGCGATACTGGAAAAGGCGGCGGTAAAACCGTCCCCAAGATGTAGCAGCTTTGCGCTTGCGTCCGCGCCGGGGGATAGACGGACAGCCGCGCCCACTTTATCAAAGAGCCAGACAAAGAGCAGATACGGGAGATTTAAGATAAGCAGCTTCTTGATTTCCGGCTTCATAGCGATACCTCCCTGTCTTTGTTCTTGACCTTTGCCCGTTCCGCGTTCTTGCCCTGTGCAGCTTCTTTGAGGGTAGAGAGCAGCTTTCGGATTGAGGGCTTTTTCTCCTGTGTCAGCTTTTTTGCGGAAAATTCCTTAAAGGCGGCGGTCAGCACGTCCGCGTCCCGCCCCTTGAAGAAAACCAGATAGCGGGGCGGGCTTTCCGTCGCGTCCTTTTTCAGTGCAAAGTCGATACCGTACTTTTTCGCCGTACTCTCAAAGGCTTTGATATTGCCCTCGGTAATCTCAATGTTGGAAACGCCCGCGTTCTGCTTCATAAGCTGCTTTAAGCTCTGCTTGCCCTGTGGCGGTTTTGCAAGCTGCTTTTTGCCCTTTGACAGTATGGCTTTCATTGCCTTTTGGAGCGTCTGCGCTGTCAGTTTCCCGGTCTTGATGTAAAGGGCTATGGTCTTTTCGTTTACTTCGTCCTGCAATTTGTCGCGTCCTCCTTTCGCGTTTCTTTATGGGGTGGCGGTCAGATACGCACCCGCAGCCCGTTCAAGTCCTCGGCTCTGATACCCACAAGATACCAGTTGTCGCCGTACTCAATCCGGGTCGGCTTCCACTTGCCCCGCACGAATACGTCAAAGCACTCACCGCAATGCAAGCCCCCGTAGTAGCTGTTTAAGTCAAAGCGAATGTCGTAACGGTCGGTGCGCTCGTCAAATACCAATGCTCCTGTCATTTTCTGTGCCATAATAAAATCCTCCTTTTGTGGTTGTGGGTGGTTACAGGCTTTCGCCCTCGTTGCATGAATAATAGTCCGGGTCGCCGTACTGCGGCTTTTTCGGTGACAGTGCGCCGCTTGCCATGTCATGGGCGACAAGGGAAGTGTAATAATTGCCGATAGTGGACGGGGCGTTGAAAAGGGCTGCTTTCAGATATTGCTTGATGTTGCGGATTTTGGTTGTGTTCTCCCGCATACAGTCAAGCACAAAGCGGATATGTTCGCCGTCCAGTTTCATAAACTTTGACTTCACAAGCTCTGCCGGGTAGTCGTCCCCCGCAATCCGTACCCGCTTTCTGGC
Organism: Pusillibacter faecalis; assembly: GCF_018408705.1. Classification (GTDB taxonomy): domain Bacteria; phylum Bacillota; class Clostridia; order Oscillospirales; family Oscillospiraceae; genus Oscillibacter; species Oscillibacter faecalis. Next base: position 481,070 of record NZ_AP023421.1, on the reverse strand, counting down.
GGTGCATACGGTTTCAAGCATGAGGTCTACAATCTCGTCCAGCCTGTCCCCGTCAAACTTCATGTCCTGTTTGAGAATGTGGTAGTCGATATTGTCCTTGATGATTTCCCGGTATATATCAACTGCGCTCTGTGCTGCCGCTTCCTTTCCTTTCCGTTCCGGCGGCGCAGCCGCTTCTCTGCAAGGTGAGGGGTTAGGGGAAAGGATAGGAATGGAATGGGTACTTTGTTCATCAGTAATTATTTTTTCTTTTTTTGGTAAGTCAGTTCTTTGTATATCTTTATTTAATTGCGTTGGATTTTCCAACGTAGGTTTTTCCAATGTTGGTTTTTCCTGCGTTGGATTATCCAATGTTGGATTTTCCAATGTAGGTAAATCCGGCGTAGGCGGCTGCGGCTGCTCGAATATCACATAGTCCGCGCCCCGCAAGCGTCCTTTCTCGTCACGCTCCCTTGACCGGACGATATACCCGGCGCGTTCAAGCTCCTTAATGGCTTCGCGGATAGCGTCTATCTTCTCCCGGTTGATAAGGGATAAGCCTTTCAAGGTGTAGTCCCAATCTTCGGGGAGTGACAGCATTTGCGACAACAGCCCTTTTGCCTTTAAGGAAAGCTCCTTGTTGCGTAGGTGGTGGTTGCTCATTACGGTGTAGCCCTTGTTCCGTTCCACTCTGAAAACTGCCATAGTTCATAGCTCCTTTGCTTTGGATTTGTTACGCAGTAGAAGCGCAGTTTCGGGGGATAAGGTATAAATCCCTTGCCGCGCCAGATACACACCCGCAAAACCGCTTGTAGCAAGGCTTTTTCTGCCCCTACTGCGTAACAAAGGGCATGAAAAAAGCGGCGTTCCTGTTCTCCCATGTAGAGAGTAAGAAACGCCGCTTCTGCGTCGTATTCAGTTTTTAGTACAATACCCTGCTTGTCCGTCGCTCGAAAAACCTTGATTTTCCAGTGTTTTCAAAAGTATCGTTATCTAACGTCATCTTTTGAACGGCCGGATTTTCAGCGCATGATGGACGATATGGAAGCCGGAAAAGTAAACTGCATTGTCACGAAAGACCTGTCCCGTTTCGGGCGGGAACATGTGATGATGGACTACTATCTGGAATTTCTGTTCCCGGAGAAACGGGTTCGCTACATCGCCGTTGCGGAGAATGAGGACACAGAGAAAGGGCTTTCCGATTTTGTCCCGTTCAAAAACCTGTTCAATGAATGGTTTGCGAAAGATACAAGCCGCAAGGTAAAGGCCGCTTTCAAAGCAAAGTTTGCCACAGGACAGCGTATCGGCGCCTATGCTCCCATCGGGTACAGGAAACACCCGGAAATCAAAAACAAGCTGATAATCGACGAGGAAACCCGCTGGATAGTGGAGAAGATTTTTGACCTTGCTATTCATGGCAGAGGGGCGGCCAGTATCACAAGAATACTGATTGCGGAAAAGGTTCCCACACCGGGATTTATCAACTTCCAGCGTGACGGGACTTTTGCAAACATCTATGCGGGTGCGCCGGAGGAAAAAAGCTACGCATGGACGATAGCCCAGGTCAAGAGCATTATGAAAGACGAAACCTATATCGGCCATACCATTCATTACCGGGAAACGAACATTTCCTTTAAGAACAAGCGGAGGGTACGCAAGCCCCAAAGTGAATGGGTGCGGGTGGAGAACACGCAGGAGCCGATTATCAGCGAGCAGGTTTTCCGGCAGGTACAGGAGCAGATAGCAAACCGCCGCAGGAAGTGCAAGGATGGTACAACGCAGATTTTTTCCGGATTGGTAAAATGTGCGGATTGCGGCTGGTCGCTGTCCTATGGGGAGAACAGGCAGAACAGCAAGCCTTACGGCCATTATCATTGTAGCAAGTACGGGCAGGGCACACGCCAATGCTCCATGCACTATATCCGTTATGATGTGCTTTATGCCTATGTCCTCTCCCGTCTGCAATACTGGTCGGGGCTGGTACAGCATGATGAAGAACGGCTCTTGAAGCAGCTGTTAAATGCCACTGATAAGGGACAGGCTGCCGCAAGAAAGAAGCAGGCCGCAGAACTGAAAAAGGCAGAGAAGCGAAAAGCCGAAGTCGATACTTTGTTTGCCCGGATGTATGAGGACTGGGCGGCGGGGCGTATCACGGAATACAACTTCTCTATGCTGTCCGGGAAGTACCAAAGCGAACAGGCTGAACTGGACGAAAAGATTGAACAGCTTCAATCCGCTATCGCCACTGAAAGCCAGAACGCCGTAGACGCAGAAAAATGGATTGCCTTGATGAAAGAGTGCGTCAATCCAACAGAACTGACCGCCGAACTTTTGAATATGCTGATTGAAAAAATCGTTGTCCATGAAGCGGTCAAAGGTGAGGACGGAAGCCGGGAACAGGAGGTAGAAATCTTCTACCGCTTTATCGGCAAAATTGATTGAATGATACCAATATCTTTAACTATGTGATACCGGCGCGGGATTTCCAGATGTTTCACTGTTGGAACCACTGGCGGACGCTTTGGGACTCCAGGTGCTGGAACTGCTGCGGGGTGAGGAGCAGGAGATGCCGGAGATGACGGTTCGCCATGCCGTTTCTTTGCTGGTCCGTCAGGCCCGGGAGAGGACCCGGCGACGGTGGGGAGAAATTTTTGGAAGCGTGCTGCTCCTCGCTATGACGGGCTTTGTCCTGTTCGGGATTTTGGATTACAGTGGGGCATTCCTGCGGCCGGTGTCATTGACGGTGACGGCCGCCGTCTACACCCCAGCGGGTGAGCCTGCGGGAGAGACCACCGTCACAATGGAGGGGGAGCGGCAGACTCTTGGAGACCAGAGCTTCGTGGGCCGCTTCGCTATCGAGGCCGTGGAGGGCACCTGCCGGGAGGGTGTGACAGCCCAAATCCAGTGGGATGCCATGGATGTCGAGGGCTTTCAGGACATCCTGTACTGCCGGTCGGGAGAGTTTCTCACCTTGGGGGTGGAGCGACTGCTTTATATCACGGAGAGCATGAAGTCCTTCGGCCTCCGGCTAGAGGACGGCACCCTCATCGCAACGGATGAATCCTACGTGCCACTGCTGATCTCGGACTATCACTACGCTATCCGTCCGGTGTTCTCCAACCAATTTTAAACAAGGCCGCGCATCCAAGAGGATGCGCGGCCTTGTTTGCGTTTCCGGATCGGGGTCAGACCAGCTTTTCCGCGAGCCTTTGGGCGATGGCGTCCAAGAATCTCTCGCTGTCCACAACGGTGGTCTGGAAGCCCTCCTCCACCAGGCCCGCCAGATCCCCGGTCATCACACCGCTCTCCAGCGTCTCCAGAGAGGCGGACTCCAGCGCCTCGCCAAACCGCGTGAGGTCCGGAAGGCAGTCCAGCTGGCCCCGGCGCTTCAGGGCGCCGGACCAGGCAAAGATCGTGGCAATGGGGTTGGTAGAAGTTTTTTCACCCTTCAAATAGCGGTAGTAGTGCCGGGTGACGGTGCCGTGGCTGGCTTCAAACTCCATGGTACCGTCCGGGGAAACCAGCACGCTGGTCATCATGGCAAGGCTTCCGAAGGCGGTGGCCACCATGTCGCTCATCACGTCGCCGTCATAGTTTTTCAGCGCCCAGATGAAGCCGCCCTTGGAACGGATAACCCGCGCCACCGCATCGTCAATCAGGGTGTAGAAATAGGTGAGGCCCAGCTTTTCAAATTCCACCCGGTAGGTGTTCTCATATTCCTCTTCAAAAATTCGCTTGAACTCCCCGTCATAGATCTTGGAGATGGTATCCTTGGTGGAGAACCATAGGTCCTGCCGCTGGCTGATGGCGTACTGAAAGCAGCTGCGGGCAAAGGCACGAATGCTCTTCTCTGTATTGTGCTGGCCTTGCCAGATAGCGGGACCTTGCACACTCTGGACAGTTAAGGTTTTTTCCTTGCCACTCTCGCTTCGGAAAGTGAGCGTGGCAGTCCCTGGTTCCTCCGTGGCCATATCCACGGCCTTGTACATATCCCCATAGGCGTGCCGGGCAATGGTGATGGGATGTTCCCAGTTTTTCACTACCGGCCTGATACAGGATAGCAGGATGGGGGCGCGGAAGGCAGTTCCATCCAGATAGGCCCGGATGGTGCCGTTGGGGGACTTCCACATCTCCGTAAGCTGCGGATATTCCTCCATCCGCTGCCGGTTAGGTGTAATGGTAGCGCACTTTACTGCAACGCCTAAGCGCTGTGTAGCTTTGGCGGCCTCCACAGTCACCTGATCTCTCGTCTCATTCCGATGCAGCAGCCCCAGGTCATAGTATTCCGTTTTCAAATCCACAAAGGGTAGAATCAACTTTTGCTTGATCCATCCCCAGAGAACCCGGGTCATTTCGTCGCCGTCCATCTCCACGATGGGCGTGGTCATTTTGATTTTCTCCATGGAAACCTCCAAAATTACGATGTGGATTCGCCGCGGCAGGTATGCGGCGGACATACAGCTTCAACCGCCCAAGGTGGTGCGCACCCATGACCGAGGTTATTAGGTGGGGGAAAAAGGGAGGATGAAATCCCTGTTTCAAGCGCGCCTTGCATAGTAATTCATCAGGCAGCCATCCAGAAGAATCTCTTTTTCATCCTCCGTCAGCCCCTGGATATGAAGTAAAATATCATCCACGTTGCCGTCCTTCCGGATGACCTTGGCGGGGATATCCTCCACACCGGCATCCACAGCGCCGCGAATGTCGGGAACGAACACAAAGTCCCCTGCCTCATAGGGGAAGGGCGCACCTTCATCCAAGGTAAAAGGCAGAATACCCCAATTGATGCAGTTAGAGCGGTAGCGTTTAGTGGCAAAATTGTAGCATATATTAGCAAATCCGCCCAAAACCTTTTGGCAGCTGGCGGCCTGTTCCCGGGCGGAGCCGTCGCCTGGCTTGTTGGCAAAGACACAGGAGCCGAATTGCGTGGTGTTTAGCAATTCGGGACCGTCGCCCACTCGGTTCAAAATGGCAGTAAGGGCCTCCGGCGCTTTTCCAGCCAGCCGCTCCGCTTCCAGCATTGCCGCGGCTTTGGCCCGGCCTACATAGGCCGGCTCCCGGCGGGAGAGAGTGAACTCCGCCAGCCGCAGGGGATTGGAGCGGTAGGAGGAGGTCTCGCCGGAGGGGATGAGCTCGTCGGTGGTGGTCACGTCGTCCCGAAGCACGGCGGCCAGCTCTACCAGCAGGTTTTCCGCCAGGGGCTCCATCTTCGGCCAGTCCGTGATGTTGGGGCCCAGGATCAGCTCCGTGTCCGGCGCCGGCTTCCCAAAGCCGTTGTACAGCCGCCGGTCATAAACGCCCTTGTCAAAGTGATACTCATGGTGAACGGGCTCGTAGTTGATGTCCGTGGCAGCGGTGATCTTTCCGCCGTGCAGGGCGGTGGCGGCAATGGACCGGGCATCCATCAGACACACGCCAGCAAACTGGCCCTCTGCGGGCTTGGAGCCTTCCCGATTGGGGAAGTTCCGCGTGGTGTGCCGCAGAGAAAGGCCGTTGTTGGCAGGCACGTCCCCGGCGCCGAAGCACGGCCCGCAGAAGCTGGGCTTGATGAGGGCGCCGCTCTCCAGCAGCGCGGCGGTGGCGCCGATCTTCGTCAGCTCCAGGCTGACGGGCACACTGGTGGGATACACGTCCAAAGAGAAGTAGCCGTTGCCGCAGCTGCCGCCCCGAAGAATCGTTGCCGCCTCGTCAATATTGTCAAAAAGCCCACCCGCGCACCCGGCAATCACGCCCTGGTCCGCCCACACGCCGCCGTCATGTACCTTCCCAAAAAGGTGGGGAGTGGCCTTGGGAAAGCGCTGCTTCGCGTCCGCATCCACTGCCGCGAGGATGTCGGTGGCGTTTTCCAGGAACTCGCGGATGGTCCAGGCGTTGGAGGGATGGAAGGGCAGGGCGATCATGGGTTCTATCCGGCTCAGGTCAATCTCGATGTACTTGTCGTAATACGCGCCCTCGTCCGGGTGCAGCTCTCGGAAGTCCTCCAGGCGCTGATGCGTTTTCAGGAACCGCTCCGTCTCGCTGTCCGTCTCCCAGATGGAGGAGAGGCAGGTGGTCTCCGTGGTCATCACGTCGATGCCGTTGCGGAAGTCCATAGGCAGCGCCGCGATGCCAGGGCCGGCAAACTCCAGCACGCAGTTATTCACAAAGCCGGAGGCAAAGGTGGCCTTCACCAGGGCAATGGCCACGTCATGGGGCCCCACGCCCCGCTTTGGCGTGCCGGTGAGATAGACCAACACCACCTTTGGGTAGGGGATGTCCCAGGTGTTCTTCAAAAGCTGCTTGGCAAGCTCCGGCCCGCCTTCGCCCACGGCCATGGTACCCAGGGCTCCGTAGCGGGTGTGGGAGTCGGAGCCGAGAATCATCTTCCCGCACCCGGCCATCTGTTCTCTCGCGTAGGAGTGGATGACGCTCTGGTTGGCAGGGACGTAAATGCCGCCGTATTTTTTCGCCGCGGAGAGGCCGAACACGTGGTCGTCCTCGTTGATGGTGCCGCCCACGGCGCACAGGCTGTTGTGACAGTTGGTGAGGGCGTATGGAATGGGGAACTCCTTCATCCCGGAGGCCCGAGCCTGCTGAATAATGCCTACATACGTGATGTCGTGGGACACCATGGCGTCAAAGCGGATTTGCAGATGCTCTGGATTGCCGGAGGTATTGTGCGCCTGGAGAATAGACCAGGCCATGGTCTTTTGGCGCCCCTCCTCTGGAGAGAGGGAGGCGGCGGAATCGGGCGCGCCGTTTGCGAGAAACACGCCGGTATCATGCAGTTTGATCATGGAGGGACCTCCTGTACCCGCGGGACTTCCGCGTTTCTTACTTGTACTATATCATAAGAAAGTGCCTTTGAAAAGTAATTCTGCAAGATAAAGTAACCTATCTTGCAAAATTTGTCTACCTGCCCAAGAAAACCACAGGGTTACAAGTTGATTTTGCATGGGAAAGGGGGAAACCTCCCATGAGAAGGGAGGCTTCCGGGGTATTGAAACCGCGCTCGCAGAGACTGTGGCACTTGTGAGCAGACCTCCGATGTTCTCAGAGTACGGAGACGGACGGCGCCCACTGACACCGTTCCAGGTCCACGGTCCCGTCCAGGCGAAAAAGCACTCCCTCTGCCTCCAGCAGCGCTCGCTGGGTACCGGGGGAGTGGGTATCAAAGCAGGCTTTCGTGCCTCCAAAGCGGTCCACCACCCGATGACATGGAACGGTAGCGTCCTGACATCCGGCCATGGCATAGCCCACGGTCCTGGCACAGCGGGGCATCCCAGCAAGGCGAGCGATCTGGCCATAGGTGGCCACTTTCCCGGCGGGAATTTGGCGGACGATGGCGTAAAAGACTCCAAAGACGCTCATTTCTCCCGTACCTCATAGAGGTCCGTCCGGCGGGCGGAGAGAATCGGGAGCTGATGCCGCACGGCATCCACCCTGGATAAGTCCAGATCCGAGTACAAAATCGTTTCTTCCCCAGCCGCACGGCAGAGTACTGTGCCCCAGGGGTCCGTTACCAAGGAGTTGCCATAGGCCACGTAGGAGGCACTCTCGTCCCTGGCAGGAGAGACGCCTACAAAAAAGCATTGATTATCCACCGCCCGCTGCCGGAACAACAACTCCCAGTGGGCGGGGCCAGTGGTCATGTTGAAGGCCGCCGGGACGAAAATGACCCGGGCACCCCGCAGGCACATGCAGCGGGAGAGTTCCTCAAAGCGCAGGTCAAAGCAGATACAAAGCCCCAGGATGCCAAACTCCGTCTCAAAGGTGGTAATCTGATCGCCGGGGGAGAGGGTGTCCGACTCCCGGAAGCGCTGCCCGCCGGCAACGTCGATATCAAAGAGATGGACCTTGCGGTGCTTGGCGATCTCACGGCCCTGGCGGTCGTAGACATAGCTGGTGTTATAGACCCGGCCCTCCGAGAGCTCCGGGAGAGAGCCGCCCACCACGTACATGCCGAGCTCCGCCGCGAGAGCGGACAGCGCCGCCTGGGCAGGCCCGTTCGCCGCCTCACCATAGGGACGGAAGCAATGATTTTGATAGGGACAACAAAACATCTCCGGCAGCACTGCCACGTCAGTGTCCCGGGCGGCTGCCTCCCGCAAAAAGGCGCAGGCCCGGGCAATGTTTTCCTCCCGATCCGCCGCCACGGACATTTGAATGAGTGCTGTGCGCATTTTCATGCCTCCCTTACTTCTCCAGGGACTTTAGATAGTTCCGCCAGCCGCCGTAAGAGGTGATCTCACGCATCCCACGGACCAGCGCCGGCTCGCCTACCACGCCTAGGACGGTCTCACCGTCCTCCAGCGTCACCTTGCCGATGGTCAGCCCTTCGGGTTCTTTTTGAAGAACGGATGCAAGGCCCTCCGCCGGAATTTCCCAGACCTCTACATCCACTTGGGCGGCGCCCTCCGCGCCCGGCTCCACACGGATCATGGCCGGGTGGATATCCCGGATGCTCCAGAGACGGTAACACCGCCGGGTTTTGGCCTCATAGCGGAACACCGCGCCCACATCCAGCAGGTTTTTCTCCAGCTCCAGGCCACGCATCAAAGTGCCGTTGACTGCTAGCAGAACAGAGGACATATCATCACAGCCTTTCTCCATGTTGGATGGTTCTATTATACGGTGCCGCCGCCCCTTTGACAAGGGGAAAGGCTGCGGCCTGAACGAAGAAAGCAGCACGGTTTGCCTTGCCAGGGTCCGCCAGGCATTCTATAATAGCGGTATGACACCCCTCGATCTGCAGGGGAGGAATCTTGTACTGGATGGAGAGAGCTATGGCGTTTGATTTTAAGAGGGAATATCGGGAGTTCTACATGCCTAAGGATCAACCGGAGATCATCCACGTTCCGCCGATGAACTACATCGCGGTGCGGGGACAGGGCAATCCCAACACGGAGGACGGGGCCTATCAGCAGGCCATCGGGATTCTGTACGCGGTGGCCTATACGCTGAAAATGAGCTATAAAACGGGCTACAGGATCGAAGGCTTCTTTGACTATGTGGTACCGCCGCTGGAGGGCTTCTGGCAGACGGAAGCCGGAGTGGAGGCCAAGGATGCCTTTCAATGGATTTCTGTGATCCGCCTGCCGGACTTTGTCACTCGGAAGGACCTTGACTGGGCGGTTCGGACGGCGGAGGAAAAGAAAAAGATGAACTGCTCCGCTGCGGAGTTTATGACGGTGGAGGAGGGCCTGTGCGTGCAGAGCCTGCATATCGGCCCATTTAACGAGGAGCCTCAAACAATTGCCCGGATGGAGGCATACCTGAGAGAGCGCGGCTACCAAACGGATTTTACCGAGGAGCGGCTGCACCACGAAATTTATATGTCCGACGCAAGAAAAGTCGCACCAGAGAAGTGGAAGACCGTAATCCGCCACCCTATCAAGGAGAGGGGATAGGGGCATCGTCCTGTGGGAAAAACGGCAGCAGGCCGGCGGGAATTCCCGCCGGCCTGCCGGTTCAGTGCTTTGTGTAGGCCAAGATGGCATCCCGCAGAAAGGCGGCGCAGCCGGAAACCTCCCGGTCATAGTAGGCGGTGAACCTGGAGTCACACACATACAGCTCCGCAAGACCCGCGTGGGCTTGGGGGGTATAGGCCTCCCAGGAATAGGACAGCCACCGGCGATGGAGGGCGGCGATCCGCTGTCCCTCCAGACCGGAAGGGGCTTCACCGGAGCGGACGGCGGCGGCCAGAGCCGCGAGAATCTCATCTCCCAAAGATTTCCACTGGTCGTATTCTTCCTGGGTCAGAGAGAGGACGCACGCATTGGCCCGGTCTACCTCTGTGTCGCCGTATTGTGCACGAATCTCCGCACCGTAGGCGCGCTCGTTTGCTTCTACTGTACGCCGCTTGAAGGCCTCAAATTTTTCCTGATCTGACATGGCAGTTCCTCCTTTTGCTTCTTCAATCGTTTTTCGGACCGTCAGGATCAATTTCTCCAGTTGCTCCCGTCTGCCCACCAGCTCCGCCAGGTGGCTCTGCAGCGCCGCTAGGCGGTCGAAGCCCGGGTCATCCAGAATCGAGCGGATCGCGGAGAGCTCCAGTCCCAGTGCCCGATAGAATAAAATGAGCTGCAGGCGGTCCACCTGCTCCGGACCATAGATGCGGTAGCCTGCGTCGCTTACCCGCAGCGGCTTGAGCAGGCCCTTCTGGTCGTACCAGCGCAGTGTGCGCGCTGTGACGCCTGAGAGCTCCGCCAGGGCCTTGACTGTGTATTCCATGAGATAATCCCTCCTGACAACATGAAGTGTAGACCATGACGCTGCGTCAAAGTCAAGGAAAATCTGCAAAAAAATTGTTCAAAATCCAGGAATCATAAACCGGTGGAGAAGATAGGGCTTTTCTTTTCTTCAAAATCCAGGTATAATGAAAAAAAGGAGAGATGAACGATGATCAATACCACCCTCTGCTATCTGGAGCGTGGAGAGGAATATCTCATGCTGCACCGGACGAAAAAAGAGAATGATCTCAACCATGATAAGTGGATCGGCGTTGGCGGCAAGTTTCAGGACAAAGAGAGCCCAGAGGACTGTTTGCTGCGGGAGACCTGGGAGGAGACGGGGCTGACGCTGACCAGCTACCGTTATCGCGGGCTGGTGACGTTCATCTCCAACCTATGGCCGACAGAGTATATGCATCTGTTCACGGCAGACGGCTGGACGGGGGAGCCACACCCCTGCGACGAGGGAGAGCTAGCCTGGATCAAAAAGGCAGATCTATTGTCTCTTCCGCTGTGGAAGGGGGATCAGATTTTTCTGGACCTTCTGGACCGGAACACGCCATTTTTCTCCTTGAAGCTCCAGTATGAGGGAGACGATCTGGTTTTGGCGGTACTCAATGGAGAGCGTATCGTGTGACCGAAGAGGAGGCTGTATGCCGCAATGTAAGCTTGATGTGACTCTAGAGCCGCTGAGCGCCGCGTACCTGAATCAGGTGGAACGGCTGTGGAGCGATCCGGCGGTGATCCGCTACACCAGTATCCGGACGCCATGCACCCGGGAAGCCGCAGCCGAGAGGCTAAGCAATCTGTCGGGACGGCCTACGGTATTTGCCGTACTGCACGCGGGGAAATTTTGCGGCGTGGCGGGATGTCTGCCGGCAGAGGAGGAAACTTTTGGCCTTTTCTATCAGCTGCTGCCGTCCTATTGGGGGCAGGGGGTAGGCCGAGCCGCCGCAGAGATGGTATTGGAGGCGTTGCGCCGGCTGTCGCCGTCAGCCACAGTTTGCGCGGATGTGGTGGCGGAAAACACCGCCAGCATCCGGATTTTGGAAGGGCTGGGCTTTCGCCGGGTGCGCACCAGCGCGCCAGACGGCGGCTGCGGACGGCTGGCTATCTGGGAGTATCTGCGATCTTTCGGCAATCAAGAGGAGGAATGCCTATGAGCGGAAAACTGCTGTTATTCGGGTTTGAGTCACTGCTGAATATTCTGGCGCTGGAGGGAGCCGTGAAGCCCTTTCAGGTGGAGCTGGTGCCGGTGGGACGGACAGATTACAATAAGCCCATGGCGGTGCTGGCAGGGCTGGATACGTTGGATGCCGCAGCCGGTCCAATGCAGCCCTATGCAGGCGGACCGCTGGGGGGGCGGATGCTGGTGCTGTGCGGATTGGACGATCAGCTGGATGAGCTGCTGCCGGCTCTCAGCCGCGCTGGGGCCGGGCCGGAGTGTCTGAAAGCAGTGCTGACGGCACATAACCGGGGCTGGAACGCGCTGACACTGTATGCAGAGCTTCAGCGGGAGCGGCAGGCCATGCAGGGCGTGTGAGGAAGCAACGATGCGTGTGCTGATTTCTGCGTGTCTTTTGGGGGTGTCCTGCCGGTATGACGGTGCCTCTAAGCCCCATTCTCTGGCAGCGGCGCTGGCCAGGTGCCACGAGTTGGTGCCGGTCTGTCCGGAACAGCTGGGTGGACTGGCAACACCCCGTCCGCCGGCAGAACGGCAAGGGAACCGTGTGGTTACTCGGTCAGGCACAGATGTGACGGAGGCCTACTGCCGGGGAGCGGCGGAGACATTGCGTCTGTGCAAGGCTTTGAACTGCCAGGCTGCGGTTCTGAAAGAGCGAAGTCCCTCCTGCGGGCATGGTCAGATTTATGATGGGACCTTCACGGCTACGCTTTCCAAAGGAGACGGGGTGACTGCGGAGCTGCTGGGATCTCACGGTATCCGGGTTTATGGAGAGTCCCAGCTGGAAGAACTGCTGAAATGACAAAGAGCGCCGCATGTGCGGCGCTCTTATTTTTGAGAAAAAGGACACTTAGTGTCCCGCGGGCTTTTTTTCCAGGAGGGCCTTCTCCGTGGTCAGGTCTGCATGGAGCAGGCGGGCGAAGATAATCCCCAGGGGAAGCAGGGTCAGGAGGATGGCGGAGCCGGATATGGTGTTGCAGGCGACGGTTCCCACCACTGTACCGGCGAAAAAGAACAACAGAATCTCAAAGTGAGTCAGGAGCTTTTTCCGATGGGCCGTGTTTCCAGTACGCAGACGCCGGAGCTCATGGGCCAGCCCGACGCCGATCTGACGGATGTGGTTGGTGGCGAACGTGGTAGCCATGGACACCCCCTCGGACTGGCGGAAGGTATTGTATTGCATGGAGGCGATGAAGTTGATCGTCACCTGGGAAATCTGCACCGGCGCGGACTCCGGCAGCAGGCCCAGAAACAGCACTGCGGCGATCTCAATGGCGATGAGCATGGTTTCCCACCGCATGGGCAGATGGCGCTTGACAGGGGTTGGTAGGATTTCGGAGAGAAATGCTCCGCCGATGTAGGCGGAAATGGGAATGAGATAGTAAAGTGCGTGCCACCACTGGCCGGAGCCAAGGGCCATACCCATAAGCACCACATTCCCGGTCTGGGCGTTGCAAAAGACATTTCCACGAAGAAGATAGGTGAAGGCACCGAAGAAACCGGCCACAGCAGTGAGGGTACGGTAGAGCCAAATCCTCTCGCAGACAAGCACGTATGGACGTGCAGACTCCTCCATTTGAGACATACCTCCCAAGCTTGCAGATAGCTGCACCTGCCCAGCCACAGGTATGAAGGGCTGTTGCGGAATAGGGGCAAAAGTTGCAGCTTCTTCTTTTACGATTGTATCATAGGAGCAAAGCGCCGTCCAGAAATTCTTTCAGCGCTTTGATTCTTCTGAACACTGCGGAGGAGGTTGCGCTGATTGCAGACTGGATTTGCAGCACCCATGCGACTTATGGGAGGGAGACACCAATGGCGGGAGGCGGCTTGAAAACCGGTGACAATCAGATTCGCAAGACCAGAGTATTTTTTATCCAACCCTCCGAAAATGGGAAAATACGGTTGACATTTCAGAGGATTCTTATATAATGGTGGACAAGCATGATAGAGGTGCGAACGTCAAGAGTATTTCTTCCCATATGACAGGCACAGGGAAGGGAGAAAGGGGCTTTCGCCGAGGTTCCGGACGTCTCAGCCTGGAGGCGCGGAGTCGGGTCGTGGGAGAAGATCTCACGGACTGTCGTCCCTTTATTGGGGACGGAGCGCTGTCGTGAGTCCATACGCTGTGTGCGCCGTATGAAGTCATGACACTGTCATGACTTCATTTGTTTTCTTAAAGGAGAGAGGAAAGATGAAAAACCTGAGACGACGGGTCGTCCCTCTGCTGGCCCTGTTGGTCCTGCTGTGTGGCGTCATGACCGTCAATGCCTTCGCCGCCGATGACCCCACAGAGGAAATCGGGACGAAGATGATTGAGTGTCCCGACTGCGGGGCTGTGGGCGTCGTCCTCACCGACGAGGGCACCGCCGCCGCCTGCGACAGTTGCGGCGGCACCGGCTATGTGGAGTCCTCCAGCCGCTTCTTCAACACCTTCTGGTCCCTGCTGCCGCCGATCATTGCCATCGCGCTGGCCCTCATCACGAAGGAGGTGTACAGCTCCCTTTTCATCGGTATTGTGGTGGGCGGCCTGCTGTACTCCAACTTTGCCTTTGAGGCCACGGTGCTTCATGTGTTCAATGACGGAATTGTTGCCTCTGTCACGGACAGCTATAACATGGGTATCCTGATCTTCCTGGTGATCCTGGGTGCCATGGTGTGCCTGATGAACAAGGCCGGCGGCTCCGCGGCCTTCGGCCGCTGGGCCAAGGTTCATATCAAATCCAGGGTGGGTGCGCAGTTGGCCTCCATCCTCTTGGGCTGTTTGATTTTTATTGACGATTACTTTAACTGCCTCACGGTGGGCAGCGTTATGCGGCCTATTACCGACAAGCACAACATCTCCCGGGTAAAGCTGGCTTACATCATTGACGCCACCGCTGCCCCGGTGTGCATCATCGCCCCGATCAGCTCCTGGGCCGCCGCTGTGGCTGGCTTCGCGGAGGACGGGCAGGGCTTTAGCCTGTTTCTGCGTGCAATCCCCTATAATTATTACGCACTGCTGACCATTGTAATGATGGTAGGTCTGGTGCTGATGAAGGCAGACTACGGTCCTATGGCCAGATTTGAGAAGAACGCCAGGGAGAAGGGCGATCTCTTCTCAGGAGCGAACCCCTATGCATCTGTCAAGGAAGAGGACATGGATGGCAAGGGGGCTGTTGCGGATCTGGTGTTCCCTGTGATTGTTTTGGTGGTATTCTGCGTCATTGGCATGCTATACTCCGGTGGGTTCTTCTCTGGAGTGGGCTTTATCGAGGCTTTCTCCAATTCGGATGCCTCTGTGGGTCTGATGCTGGGCTCTGCCTTCGCTCTTGTGGTGGCGTTCATCTACTATCAGATTCGCCGCTCCATGTCTTTTAAGGACATGATGGCTTGTGTGCCCGAGGGCTTTAAGGCCATGGTTCCTGCAATCTTGATTCTGACGTTTGCCTGGAGCCTGAAGGGAATGACAGATTCTCTGGGGGCGAAGTACTTCGTCCGGGATTTCGTGCAGACCTCCGCCACGGGTGTACAGATGCTGCTGCCGGTGATCGTATTTGCCATTGGCTGCTTGTTGGCCTTTGCCACTGGCACCTCCTGGGGCACCTTCGGGATTTTGATTCCCATTGTGCAGAATGTATTCTCCATGGATGATCCCATGGCCATTGTTTGCATCTCCGCCTGTATGGCAGGTGCCGTCTGTGGCGATCACTGCTCCCCCATCTCCGATACTACGATCATGGCCTCTGCAGGCGCACAGTGCGACCATGTGAACCATGTGTCCACGCAGCTGCCCTATGCCATCACCTGTGCGGCAGTCTCCGGTGTCACTTATCTAATTGCGGGCCTCCTGGTGCATTTCGGAATTACCGGAATGATTGCTCTGCCCATCGGGATTGTTCTGATGCTGGGCACGCTATTTGTGATCCGCCAGGCAACTGGCAAGAGAGCCTGAATCGCGTATACAGATTTTGCTTTCCGGTTGATGTTCTTTTGCGGGAAGGGCGCTGCCCTTCCCGCTTTTTCCGTCCCTTGAAAGGTGAAACCGATCCTGTAAAAAACGAGTCCCAGGAGCAGGTGGGCCACGCACCGGACATTTGCCGGCATTTTCCTGCCCTTGGTTTACATCTGAGGAAAAACGTGGTACACTCGGCTTTGCGAGGAGGCGTTTTATGGAGAGGGAAATTCGACGTTTCTTAAAGAACACGGAGGTCGTTGGACACGAGCTGATCTATTTGAAGGAGACTGATTCCACCAACAACGATGTTAAACGGCTCGCCAAAGCCGGCGGGATGGATGGTACCGTGGTAATTGCCGGCTGCCAGACGGCGGGGCGCGGCCGACAGGGACGTTCCTTCCAGTCTCCACAGGGAAAGGGACTTTATCTGTCACTTCTCCTCCGGCCGCGGCTTCCGGCGGAGCGTCTGATCCCGGTGACAGCGCTGGCGGGCGTAGCGGTATGCCGTGCGGTAAAACGCGTTTGTGGAGCGCAGCTGGGCCTGAAATGGCCGAATGATCCGGTCCTTGGCGGGAAAAAGATCTGCGGGATTCTGACAGAGCTGACAGCAGGGCTGGATGTGGTGCTGGGAATTGGAATCAATGTGGCACAGACTTCCGTAGATTTTTCACCTGCTGTGGCGGAGGTTGCCACATCGCTCCAGATGGAGCTGGGACGCGCGGTGTCCAAGGCTGAGCTGGCAGCGGCGCTGATTGAAGAGCTGGACCAGATGTATGCGGCGCTCCGGGCGGGAGATTTGGCAGGTGATCTGGCATTTTACCGGAAGGTCTGCGTGAACTTGGGGCGGACGGTGCGGCTCTTGTCCGACGGAGTCTGGGAAACGGCGGATGCCGTGGACATTGATGAGGAGTTTGGACTTGTGGTCCGGGACGCGAGGGGAAGGATGCGGACGGTCCGCTCTGGGGAGGTATCTGTTCGGGGGCTTTATGGCTATGTGGAATAAAACGGAGGCGTAAGTGTTGAAGGAACTCTGGAAGCTATTTTGGATCTTTGCAAAGATGGGAGTAATGACCTTTGGAGGAGGCTATGCTATGCTGCCGATCCTCCAGAGAGAGGTGGTAGAGACCCGCGGCTGGACCACGGAAGAAGAACTGGCAGATTACTTTGCGATTGGGCAGTGTACGCCCGGCATTATTGCGGTCAATACCGCCACCTTTGTGGGGCAAAAGAGACAGGGAGTAGCAGGCGGGATTGTCGCCACGCTGGGGGTGGTCTTTCCATCTCTGGTGATCATCTCCATGCTGGCGGGCCTGATTACGAATTTTTCCCACCTGCCTTGGGTGGAGAACGCCTTTGCGGGCATTCAGGTCTGTGTCTGTGTGCTGATATTTAACGCAACAGTGAAGCTTTTGAAAAAATCAGTGGTGGATGGCTGCACCGCGGGCATCTTCCTGCTGGTTTTGGCGGGGAGTGTGGTACTGAATCTCTCACCAGTGTGGTTTGTATTGGCCTCCGCCCTGGCGGGAATTCTGCTGAAGAATCTGGAGGTGCGGCGGGTATGACCATTTATTTGCAGCTCTACTGGGAGTTTTTCAAAACGGGCCTTTTTGCCATCGGCGGGGGCATGGCTACCCTGCCCTTTTTGAAGGACATCGGCGCCTCTACCGGATGGTATACCTATAGCGATCTGATGAATATGCTGGCGGTCTCTGAGTCCACGCCCGGGCCGATTGGCATCAATATGGCCACCTATGTGGGCTATCTCGTGGGCGGGCTTCCCGGGGCAGTCATCGCGACGTTGGGAGAGGTGACGCCATCCATTATCGTGATTTTGCTGATAGCGGTCCTTCTGAAAAACTTTCAGGATAACCAATATGTCAACTGGGCGTTCTATGGGCTGCGTCCGGCCTCCACAGGCCTGATCGGTGGTGCTTGCGTTGCGGTGATGCTGGAGGTGTTGACCTTTGTTCATATCTCGGCGGGCGGCATTGTCAATACGTTTGGGCTGGAAGGAGGACAGATCTTCAACCTACCCGCTTTGGCACTGGCGGCGGTTTTGCTGGTGCTGACCAACTGGGTGAAAAAGGTGAAAGAGTGGCATCCCATTGTCTTTATCGGCCTCTCCGCGGTGGTCGGCGTGATCTTCCATTTTGGCGGGGTGTGACAGTCGGAGAGGGTGCCCTGCCGCTAAAAAAACACGTTTACCGTGGTTTAGGTATTGACGCGGCAAAGAAGCCGCATATTCCGCCATAGCGGAAGGCTTGGGCTGCCTGATATTCATCCCATTCCCGGAAGACGGTGGGACAGGGTGCTGGCTGGCTTGGCATGTGGGCCTGGGCAGGAGTACCATGTTGTTTAAGGCGTTCAATAAAGCGGGCGACGGAAGCGCCCGCTTTTTCTGTTCATAAAAAGCGACATTTTTTTCAAAAAAACGACAACCCGGTCTTGACGGATATGGGAAAGGGCGGTATTATGTAAAGCATATAAAGCTTGTTCTGGAGGATCGACCATGGCCATGAAGCGCTGCCCCATCTGTGGGGAGAAATACTCCGAGACCTATAAAAATTGCCCCTTCTGCGAAGAGGAGGCCGCCCTGCAGGAGGGGGGGGATCTTCGCCGTGGCTCCCGCCATGGCAAGCGGGTCTCCCGCAGCCGTCAGTTCAACCTGATTACGCCCACGCTGATTGTGTTGATTATCATCATGGCGGCGCTGCTGATTTATTTGCTTTATGGCAGCCAGCTGGCGGAGCGCTTTGGCGGCAGCCAAGAGGAACCGAACACAGAGGATGTCGTTCCTCCCGACACCACAGAACCAGAGGACGGAACCATACCAGAGGATGAGACTGGAACAGACAGCGACGCAGAGCCGGATGCCGGCTCGGAACCGGATGGCAGTGATACTGCCGCCGGCAGCCAGGGGGCAGATGAGGAACCGGATGCGCTGGATTATGAAACGGTCAACGCACTGCCCAGTGGTCTGGTGCTGAGCACAACAGACTTTACTCTGAAAAATCTGGGAGAGACCGCCACGATTAAGGTGACTTCTGGGGGAAGCGGCAGCTATACCTGGGTCAGTGAGGATGACGGGATTGCCTCGGTGGACAGCAGTGGAAAGGTCACTGCCGTATCCGGAGGCACCATTCATGTGTTGGTGACGGATGGGACCAAGAAGGGGGTATGCATTGTGCGGGTTACGGCCTCCGGCAGTCTCCCGGCGGCGCCCTCTGGCGGGGATAACGGTTCCGGCGGCGCCCACAAGCTCAATCAAGAGGATTTCACCCGTCCCGTTCGCGAGGGTCCTTATCAGCTCAAGGTCTCTGGCGTCACTACGGCCATCACCTGGACCAGCTCCGATACCAGCGTAGCAACGGTCTCCAGCACCGGTTTGGTGACTCCGGTAGGAGCCGGTACGGCCACCATTACCGCCTCCTGGGATGGCCAGTCCCTGTCCTGCATTGTACGGGTTCCCGGATAACTGTGACAGGCTCACCTTTCAGCCGCTGCGGCGCTATTAGGCTGATCCCAAGCGGGAGCGGATTTTATCCGCTCCCGCTTCCTCTATCCACAGCAGCAAATCCGCAAGTGGGAGAGTGTTTGATGGTACTTCCAAGAAAATGTCATCAATGGAGAGTGGCATGTTATGAAAATGCTTGCGCACGGTATTTCTGGAAAACAGATGAACCGAATGGCAAAGCTTATGTGCTTTTACCGGCAGGGGACGCTGCTTTGTGACAAGGTCACGGAAGAGGCGGAAGGAGTGTGCTATGCTGTTTCCAACAAACCAAGAACAATGGAGGAACCGGATATGGCGATCATGCATGTTACGAAGAATAATTTTCAAGAGGAAGTCATCCAGAGTGACCAGCCTGTGCTACTGGATTTTTGGGCCAACTGGTGCGGACCCTGCAGGATGGTGGGCCCAGTGGTGGAGGAGATTGCTCAGGAGCGGCCCGATGTCAAGGTGGGCAAGATCGACGTGGATGAGCAGCGGGAGCTGGCTGCCGCCTTCCAGATCATGAGTATTCCCACGCTGGTGGTGATGCAAGACGGAAAGGTGACGCAGCAAGTAGTTGGATTACGGCCTAAGGAGCAGATTTTGGCCATGCTGGATAGGGGGAACTGATATGGGCTTTTTTGATTTTCTGAAAGGTCCCGACATCAATGAGGGAATGGAACGCTGCGTTGCAACACCGGACGCTGTGCTTCTGGATGTGCGCACAGGCGCGGAATACCAAGAAGGCCATCTCCCTGGCAGCCGAAACATCCCAGTGGATGCGCTGCCGTCTGTCGATGGACTGCCGGCAGACCTGGGCACACCGCTGTTTGTCTACTGCCTGAGCGGGGCCAGAAGCAGCCACGCGGCGGCGGTTCTGCGGCGCATGGGCTATTGCAATGTGACGAATATCGGCGGGATCAACCGATACCGCGGAAAGGTGGAGTGCTAAAATGAAGGTTGTGATTGTAGGCGGTGTGGCAGGCGGAGCCACTGCGGCGGCGAGAATCCGCCGGCTGGATGAGCAGGCGGAGATCGTTGCCTTTGAGCGCTCTGGGTATATCTCTTACGCCAACTGCGGCCTGCCCTATTATATCGGCGGCGTCATCACCGATCAGGCAGAGCTGACTCTCCAAACACCGGAGAGCTTTTGGCAGCGGTTCCGTGTAGATATGCGGGTGCGGCATGAGGTGATTGCCATCCATCCGGAGCGGAAGGCGGTTTCCGTGCGGAATCTGTCTACTGGCGAGACGTTTGAGGAGAGCTATGATAAGCTTTTACTCTCTCCCGGCGCGAAGCCCACCCAGCCGGAGCTGCCCGGCGTTGGGCAGGTGTTCACCCTGCGCACGGTGGAGGATACCCTGCGGATTCACGAATTTGTGAAAACCCATCACCCCAGGTCCGTAGTGCTGGCTGGCGGCGGCTTCATCAGTCTGGAGATGGCTGAGAATCTGCGGGAACTGGGGATGGAGGTCACTATGGTCCAGCGCCCGAAGCAGCTCATGAACCCCTTTGACCCGGAGATGGCATCCTTCATTCACGCAAAAATGCGGAAAAAAGGCGTCCGTCTGCTGCTGGGCCATACTGTGGAAGGCTTTGAGGAGGCGCCCGGCGGCGTCAGGGTCCTGCTCAAAGGAGCAGAGCCGCTGGAGGCGGAGCTGGTGGTTCTGGCCATCGGCGTCACACCAGACACGCAGCTGGCGAAAGAGGCAGGGCTGGAGCTTGGCGTCAAGGGTAGCATCGCGGTGAACGATCGGATGGAGACCTCTGTGCCGGATATCTATGCTGTTGGTGACGCGGTGCAGGTGCAGCATTTTGTCACTGGAGAGCACACCCTGATTTCTCTGGCGGGCCCCGCCAACAAGCAGGGACGCATCGCGGCGGACAACATCTGCGGTGGGAACAGCCGCTATCAGGGGTCCCAGGGCTCCTCGGTAGTTAAGGTTTTTGATATGACCGCCGCCGCCACTGGCATCAATGAGCAGGCCGCCCGCAAAGCCGGCATTGAGTGCGATAAGGTCTATCTCTCTCCGGCCAGCCACGCCGGCTATTATCCCGGCGGAAGGCTCTTGAATATGAAGGTACTTTTTGAGAAAAACACCTATCGCCTGTTAGGGGCACAGATTGTAGGCAGCGAGGGCGTGGACAAACGCATCGACGTGTTGGCAACCGCTATCCGGGCGGGCCTGACTGCCCTGGATCTGAAGGACCTGGACCTTGCCTATGCGCCGCCCTATTCCTCCGCAAAGGACCCGGTGAATATGGCGGGCTTCATGATTGAGAATCTGGCGAACGGCACTGTGCGGCAGTTCCACTGGGACGAGGTGGACGCACTGCCCCGGGACGGCAGTGTGACGCTGCTGGACACCCGGACGGCAGAGGAGTACCAGAGTGGCCATATCGAGGGTACGATTCATATTCCGGTGGATGAGCTGAGGGAGCGGATGAACGAGCTGGAAACGGGAAAGCTGGTCTACGTGATCTGCCAGAGTGGTCTGCGCAGCTATATCGCCTGCCGCATCCTGGAGCAGAATGGCTTTGCGTGCAGGAACCTTGCCGGCGGCTACCGGCTCTATGAGAGCGTGATGCTGGACCGTTGCGCCGCGGAGGAGGCATTTCCCTGCGGCATGGACAAACGATGATCAGAGAGCGCAAAGAGAACCATAGGAGGGAAGCAGCGAAGCGGCGAACCTGGAGACCCTGGCTCCGGGGCGCAGCGTTTGCGCTGGCCGGTGCCGCTATGGGCGCGGTGTATTTCCGCTTTTTCGGGTGTGGGAGCGGCTGTGCGATTGCGTCCAGCCCACTTCGAGCTATGGCGTACATGGCCTTGATCGGATGGCTGTTGTCCCAGGCCTTCGACGGAAAGGAGTGATAAACCCATGCAGTATGTGATTTCCTGTCTGGAGGGGATCATCACCTTTGTCTCGCCCTGTCTGCTACCGATGCTGCCGATCTACATCTCCTACTTTGCCGGCGGCGGAGAGCGTACCACCGCTCGGACCGTGAAGAACGCGCTGGGCTTCGTGCTGGGCTTTACCCTGGTCTTTGTTGCCATGGGGGCGTTAGCCGGGACGGTAGGGAGCTTTTTCAAACAACACCAGACGGCGGTGAATCTCCTCTCTGGTCTGGTGGTGATTCTCTTTGGACTGCAGTTCCTGGGCGTTTTCAAGTGGAATCTGTTCCGCGGCAGCGGCAGAGCGGTGAATGGTGAGATGGGCTTTTTTTCCGCGGTCGTGTTCGGGGTGATCTTCTCTCTGGGGTGGACGCCCTGTGTGGGGGCATTTCTGGGTTCTGCTCTGGCGCTGGCCTCCCAGCAAGGGCACGTGGGGAGCGGTATGCTGATGCTGCTGGCCTACTCCCTGGGGCTGGGGATTCCCTTTTTGGTCAGTGCAGTGCTGATTGACAAATTGAAATCAGCCTTTGACTGGATCAAGCGGAACTACCGCGTGATCAATCTCATCAGCGGAAGTCTGCTGATTCTGGTGGGTGTGCTGATGGCCACAGGAACACTGGGGCGGCTCCTGAATCTACTGAGCTAGGAGGCATTATGAGAAATCATAAAACATGGGCGGTACTGGCTCTGGCTTTGGTGGTGCTGATCGGCGGGGCATCCATTCTCTACGGGAAGTTGAGCGGAGAGATGCTGCCGCCTGATCAAATGGCAGCCTCCACAGAGGACGCAGAGCCTGAGAAGGTAGCGGCCCCGGATTTTACAGTATATGATGGCACTGGAACGGAAGTCCGGCTCTCAGATTATGTGGGCAAGCCGATTGTGTTGAATTTCTGGGCTAGTTGGTGCGGTCCCTGCCAAAGCGAGATGCCGGAATTTGACGCGGCCTATGAGGAACTGGGCGAGGACATTCATTTCCTCATGGTCAACATGACCGATGGCAGCCGGGAGACCGTGGAAACTGCCACAGCTTTCATAGAGGAGGCGGGCTATTCCTTCCCGGTGCTCTATGATACGGAGTCGGATGCGGCCATCTCCTATCAGGCCTATTCGCTTCCAACCACCTATTTTATTGATGCGGAGGGCTATATGATTGCTCGGGCCACAGGTGCCCTGGATGCAGATACGCTCCAGCAGGGGATCGATATGATTCTCTCCTGAGCCTCCTGCCTGTGGGAGGATGGCCAGGAGCTGGTTTTGACAGATCAAGCGGCGGAACTTTTCAAAAGTTCCGCCGCTTGATTGATGATTGATCAGTACAAAGGAACACCATAGCTGAAAGCAGCCTGCTCAGACGGCGCGGAGATCGAAGCTCTCCCGTAGGCCGATCCCCGCCACAGGCGGGTACATCGGCTGGCGTTGATTTTTTTGAGATAGCCGTAGAGAACTTCGCTACTGCGCCTGTCGGCATTTTTAAAGGAGAGAAGCCGAGGTCAGCCATCTGCGCGCAGTTTCGTATCTGCTTCACGGTACATGGCAGCAAGTGTCTGGAATCGCTTTTGAGAAGGCGTACCGTTAAGCGGAGTCTTGGGCGGGAAATGCCGGTCGAATGCCAGCGCGGCGGATGGGTCCACGGCGTAGACCGCGTCCTCACAGTAGCGCCCCTCTGCGCCGCGAAGCGCGTGCTCCGATAGCTCGCAGGCCTGGAGCGCTGTGAGATACAGGTTGTCCGCCGTGCGGATACCAAATACCTCTGCGGGAAGAAACCCCTGCCGCTTGTAGTAATCCGGATCACCGCACAGGAGGATGGCAGGAAACCCCAGTGTTTTGGCCCGGTCCTTGAGCTCTGCAATCATCCGCCCGCCGATGCCGCGGTGCTGATATGCGGGAAGCACGGAGAGCGGCCCCAGAGTCAAGACCGAATGTTCCCGGCCGGAATCCGCATGAATCACGGCCCGCAGGCAGATGGCATGGCCGACTACCATGTTCTGGGAGAGAGCCACGATGTCCAGCTCCGGTATAAAAGCCGGACACGTCCGCATGATATGCAGCAGATAGTGCTCCATACAGCCAGGGGCGTATTGATTCCAAAAGGCTTCCCGGGTGACGGACTCTGATTGTTCATAGTCTCCAGAGGCCTCTTGCCTTAAGGTGATATCCATCAAAACTCCTCATTTCTTGTTTAGAGTCTGCGGCCAAAGCAGGAAGTCTTTCAGCCATGGATAACGATCTCCGTCCACACAGCAAATCCCACACATGCTCAGGCTACAAAAAACAATGTATCAACAGGATGTGCCTGATTGGGCATCCCAATGCGGGGACGCTTAGAGACCACTCGAATGTGAATGGAAGCAGTGATATCCAGCCAGATACCGAGAGTTCCGGATATTCTGATTGTACCACATGGAGAGTCCCTATACAAGAAAGCCGCTCGTCTGAGAAGAGAGGCATCAGCGGGAGAAGAGAAACTGACATTGCACCCAGACAAAATTCGTGCTATCATATCATATTGATCTGAAATCAAAAGGAGCCCTGTCATGACGACCCAAGAATTCCGAAAGAAATCCTCTCTGCAGATTTTTCTCTCCTATTTCAGGCCGCATTGGAAGCTGTTCGCCATGGACCTTGTCTGTGCGCTGATGATCTCTTTGATTGACCTGGCATTTCCGGCGGTATCTCGCTGGTGCATGCATCAGTTGCTTCCGGAGCGCGCCTACGGGACCTTTTTCGCGGTAATGGCAGTGGTGTTCGCAGCTTTTTTGTTGCGGGCGATGCTGACGTATGTAATCTGCTACTGGGGGCATACCTTTGGCATCCTGGTGGAGGCGGATATCCGCCGAGACCTGTTCCGCCATATGCAGGAGTTGTCCTTTGACTACTATGACCGCAACCGCACCGGACAGCTCATGAGCCGTCTGACCGCAGACCTCTTTGATATCACAGAGCTGGCCCACCATGGGCCGGAGGATGTTTTTATCTCTGGTGTCACCATTGTGGGGGCGCTTGGCATTATGTTCTCCATCCAGTGGCGGCTGGCGCTGGTGATTGCTCTGATTTTGCCGGTCTTTTTCGCGGTGGTGTGGCGTTGCCGCGCCTCTATGCAGGAGGCGTCCCGGCAGGTCAAACAGCGTACCGCGGTGATCAACACTGACATTGAATCTGGACTCTCCGGCATCCGTACCGCCAAGGCATTTGCCAACGAGCGGGAGGAGCTGCGAAAGTTTGAGACCTCCAACAACAGCTTCAAGACTTCCAAGCGGGCATTCCACAGAGCGATGGGACGGTTTAACGCCTCTATGGAATTCTTCCTGTGTATCCTCTCCGTGGTGGTGATCACTGCCGGCGGAATCTTTATCATGCAGGGCCGGATGAACACCGTGGACCTCATCACCTTCAGCCTGTATATTACAACCTTTGTCAACCCGGTGCGCAAGCTTTCCAACTTTGCAGAACTCTTTGCCAACGGGACTGCGGGCCTGGGCCGCTTTATCGAGCTGATGCGGGAGGAGCCCGCCATGCAGGATGCCCCCAACGCAAAAGCACTTCAACGGGTGGAGGGCCGGATTGACGTGGACCATGTCCGCTTTACCTATCAGGATGGGGTGGAGGTTCTGCACGATGTGGACCTGCACATCCGTCCTGGCGAGACCGTGGCGGTGGTGGGTCCCTCCGGCGGAGGAAAGTCCACCCTTTGCCAGTTGATCCCGCGGTTTTACGACGTGACTGCCGGTGCCATCCGCCTGGATGGGCAGGATGTACGGGATGTCACCCAGGAGTCCCTGCGGCAGAATGTGGGCGTGGTGCAGCAAGACGTATTTCTCTTTGCCGCCAGCATCCTGGAGAATATTCGCTACGGAAAGCCCGGCGCCACGGAGGAAGAGGTAGTCCAGGCGGCCAAGATGGCGGAGATCTATGACGACATTGCGGCCATGCCTGATGGCTTTGACACCTATGTAGGGGAGCGGGGTACTCTGCTCTCCGGCGGGCAGAAGCAGAGAATTTCGATTGCCCGCATCTTTTTGAAAAATCCCCCGGTGCTGATTCTGGACGAGGCCACCTCCGCGCTGGACAGCGTAACGGAGGCCCGCCTTCAGGATACCTTTGAAAAGCTCTCCCGGGGGCGCACTACCGTGATCATTGCCCATCGCCTTTCCACCGTCCGCCACGCCGACCGGATTGCTGTAGTAGAGGATGGCCGTATCGTAGAGCTGGGAAATCACGAGGAGCTGATGAAGAGAGAAGGAGCTTATGCGGAGCTGGTCCGTACACAGGAGCTGGGACATGGATAAGTCGAAACTGTTGGATCAATCGGGAGCCCTGGGTGAGGACCGGATGTTGCTGGCAAAGGTCCTGGACCGAGCCGAGCAGGCGGCGCGGCGCAACATCCCCACAGCCACGGATTTTCTCAGCCCGCAGCAGCAGACGCTGGCACTGGACCTGCTCCGGCGCGCCGGCGTACCGGAGAGCGCCTATCTCCGGACAGGCGGGTATGACGGCGCGGAGCGGGCGCTCATCCTTTTCCTGCCGGACTGGATGGAGCCGGAGAGCACCGAGAGCCCCATCCGCTGTCTGCGGACGGTGTTCCGGGTGGAGGAGAAGGTGAACCACCGGGATCTTCTGGGAAGTCTCATGGGCCTTGGCATCGTGCGGGAGAAGGTCGGGGACATCCTGGTGGGGCCGGACAGCGCGGATCTGCTGGTGCTGGACACGGTGACGGATTTCCTCCTGAGCAGTTGGACCTCCGCCGGACGGGCAAAGCTGACGGTGGCGGAGATCGATCCCAGTCACCTCCACATGCCGGAGATCAAGTGCGAGGAGGTGCGGGACACCGTCTCGTCTCTGCGGCTGGACGCAGTGGCCTCCACAGGCTTCCGGATGGCCCGGAGCAAAGCGGCGGACCTGATCGCCTCCGGCCGGGTGCAGGTGAACTGGAGGGAGTGTACAAAACCGGACAAGCTCCTCGTGGAAGGGGACACGGTTTCCGCCCGGGGCTTTGGGAAATTTCAGTTGGCGGAGGTGGGCGGCGTGACGAAAAAGGGCCGCACCGCCATCGTAGTGAAGCGGTATGTGTGAGAGGGGAGAAAGAACCTTGTGGGAATATGAATTTGAGGAGATTCACTGTGATGACGGCGGAGGCGGATACAGTTTATTCGGCGGCATCGGCTGGGAGACCCTGGCCCATCAGGAAGTCATTCTCTGTCGAGCAGCGGAGGGGTGGCGCTATACGGGGTTTATCCCCAAGCGCCAGAGAGCCGGCGGATATATGGAGACAATAGACCTGGTCTTTGAGCGTGAGCGCCCGGAGACCTGACAGGAGGGAAAACCATGGAACAAAAGCAGATCGACCGGATCAACGAGCTGGCCCGCAAGGCCAAAACCCCGGAGGGACTGACGGAGTGGGAGGAGATGGAGCGCGCCGCACTGCGCCGGGAGTACATTGATTCCGTGCTGGGCAGCCTGCGGGGGCAGCTGGACAACACGTATCTTGTGGATGAGAAGGGGCAAAAGCACAAGCTGAAGAAAAAGGGGGAGTAAGCCGTGGCAAGCCCAAAAAAGAAAGAGGACAGCGACTGGTTCTCCTGGGCGCTGATTGTCTTTTTGTTTCTGGTGGAGCTCTGGCCGATTGCGCTGATTCTCCTCCTGGCAAAGCTATTTGGCAAGGACCGGAACAAGGAGCTGCCGCCAGAGAAGTCTCCCAGTCAGGCCAGAGCAGCAGCGAAACGGATGACCCGCTCACCGATCCCAAAGAAGTCCACCGCCAGGTGGCTACAGATTATCGGCGCCCTGGTTGCGGTGGTGGGCGTTCTGGGAGCCCTGGACCCACTGGATGCGCTCTTTTACTCCTCAGACTGGATCGGTCTTTGGCTGGAGGACTTCTTAGCAGGCCTTGCCATGGCCGTGGCTGGTATTGCGATGCTGGGCAAGGGATATTTCATGGACCGCCAGCTGGGACGCTTTTCCAAGTATCTGGCAGTACTTGGAGACCGGGACGCCATGCCGGTGGAAGAACTGGCGAGAACCCTGGGCTATCCGGAGCGCCGAACAGAGCGGGATTTACAGCGGATGATTGATAAAGGGTACTTTGGCGGCAAAGCATATCTGAATGTGGAGATGGGCTATCTCTTCCGCAGCGGCGAGGCAGACCAGGCGTTGCGCAGACAGAAGATAGAGACCCCCAAGGAGGCAGAGGAGGGCTACTCCGGCATCCTGCGGAAGATACGGCGGGCGAATGACTGCATTGCAGACCCCATTCTCTCCGCCAAGATTGACCGGCTGGAAGAGATCGCGGCGAAGATTTTCCGGGCGGTGGAGGCAGATCCGAAGAAGCTCGGCCGGATTGACACTTTTTTAAACTATTATCTGCCCACCACGCAGAAACTGCTGGACTCCTACGCGGAATTTGAGGCAGCCGGAGTGGAGGGAGAGAATCTGCGTCAGGCAAAGCAGCGGATTGAGGCCACAATGGACAGCATCATCCGAGGCTTTGAGCACCAGCTGGACGAGCTCTACCAGTCCGACGCCCTGGATGTGGACAGTGACATCCGGGTGATGGAGACCATGCTACGCTGGGATACCGCCAGCACGGAGCAGGACTTTGGGTCGACGGACCAGAAGCAGGATGCATAAGAGAAAAACAGGAGGACGCTTGCCGTCCTCTTATTTTTTTGTAAAGGAAACTTGACAATGACTGGTGGGTATGATATTCTAGAGTTGTAAAGGAACCTTTACAAGAGCGCGAAAGGAGCGTTGCGGATGGAGAACAGGGTGGAGGCGCTCAGAAAGCAGCGGGGGCTGAGCCAAGAGGCATTCGCAAGGGTGATCCGGGTATCCCGGCAGACGGTGAGCTCTATTGAGACGGGCAAATACAACCCCTCGCTGGAACTGGCCTTTGCCATCTCGGATTTTTTTGAAAGACCGATAGAGGAAGTTTTTATTCACGAGAGGGGAGCGGACTGATGAAACGAGGACACCTGATGACTGGGATCGTATATGTGGCAGTTGGTATCCTGTTGCTGGCGCTCTCATCGCTGACGGAGGGGAGACTGGGGAGCCTCCTGTTTGCCTTTGGATTTGCCGGGGCGGTTCCGGGAGCGGTGATGATTGGAAAATACGTATACTGGACCTCGCCGCGGAACCGGGAGCGATACGCAGAAAGGGTGGAGCAGGAGCGGATTGACCTGCAAGACGAGCTGAACCAGAAGCTTAGTGACCGTAGTGGGCGCTGCGCCTATCTCATCGGCCTCGCCGTGCTGTCGGTTTCTATTGTGGCGTTCTCGGTTTTGGATGCGCTGGGGGTGCTGAACAGCCGTCTGTTGGTAGGATATCTGGGGGCGTTCATGCTCCTGGAGGTGATTCTGGGACAAGTGATTTTCCGTCGTCTGCGCAGAAAGTACGAGGAGTAAAAAGAGAGGCTGACACCAATTTTGATGTCAGCCTCTTTTTCATATTTGAAATTCAGCAGAGGTTCCAAAAGGCCTCGCAGGGCTCCCGCAAAACCCGAGTGCAGACGGCCTCGCCTTCCTGGGCCAGGGCATATTCGTCCACGCCGGTGAGCACGCCGTCCCGGAAGACTACGTTCCCATTGACCATGGTCAGAGCCGTCTCGCCAGTGACGCCCGCCCGGGCCAGCAGGTTCCGGGGATCGTGGAGGGTACCGGTCAGCTCCAGCTTTCCGGCGTCGATCATAAAGAGGTCTGCGCCCTTCTCCGGCTCCAGAGACCCCAGATCTGTCCGGCCCAGAGTCTTGGCGCCGCCCACGGTGGCGATTTTCAACATTTCATAGGGGGAAATACAGCCGCTCCGGGCCTTGCTGTGCCAAGCCTGCATCATCCAGGCGGTGCGCATGGAGTCCAGGAGACTGGAGCTGTCATTGGTGGCGGAGCCGTCGCAGCCCAGACTGAGGCACACGCCAGCTTCCATCATCTCCCTCATGGGCAGGATGGGAAAGCCCCCCAGAATAGCCGGTCCGGGACAGTGGGACACGCCGGACCCAAAGCGGCCGAGAACCGTGTATTCCTCCGGCGTCAGCTCCCAGCCGTGGGCGTACCACACGTCCTCGCCGATGAAGCCGATGTCCTGACACCAGTCCAACGTGCGCTTTCCCCACCGCGCCAGCATGATCTCGTTCTCTCCCTCGCCCAGGTGCGTGTGCATCCGCACGCCTTTGGCACGGGCCAGCTTCACCGTCTCCGTGAAGGTTTCGGGATAGCTGTTGATGGGCTGGCAGGGGGCCAGGACGATTTGGGACATGGCGTAGGGATTCGGGTCGTGGTAGAGCTGGATGATGCGTTCGCAGTCCTGCAGATATTCCTCCGTGGTCTCCAGCATGTTTTCAGGGATGGTGCTGCCTTTCTCCCGGGGCAGGGTGTTGACGCCCCGGCCGGCATGGTAGCGAATGCCCAGCATCCGGGCCGCCTCCATCTGCCGGTCCACCGGTGCCTTTCCAGTGGATTTGGTATAGCAGTACTGGTGGTCAAAGGCGCAGGTGCATCCGTGCTTGAGCAGGTCCCCCATAGCGGTCAGGGAGGAGTAAAAGATCACCTCGTCGTTGATCAGCTGGAAGACACGATACGCCTTGTCCAACCACTCTGGCACTGTCATATTGGGATAGTCAATGGTTTTGAGATTCCGGACGAAGGTCTGGAAGAAGTGATGATGAGTGTTGATCAGGCCTGGATAAATAAACATACCGCTGGCATCGAGGACTTCGTCATAGGGGTCGGGCAGCTGAGAGCCAATTTTCAAAATTCGGGGACCGTCAATCAGCAGGTCTGCATTCCAATAGACATGGTCCTGGGCGTCACAGGTGACAATCGCTTTCGCATTTCGGATCAGGGTCTTCATCGTGAACCTCCTTGAATGATAGTATGGAAGGCGCGCCGGCGAAACCGGCGCGCCAGAATTTACCGCTTGCCCTTGTCGTAGGCCTCGCCGGCCGCAGCAGGAGGATGGTTCTTCTTGGAGAAGAAGGCCAGCAGCAAAAGTGTGAGAATATAGGGCAGCATCATAAATAGATCGGAGTAATTACTGGGCAGCCCCATGTTCAAACAGAGCTGGTAGCCGCCGGATTTGGCTAGGCCAAAGAACAGGCAGACCAGCGCGGTAAAGGGGATGTTCCAGTTGCCAAAGATCATGGCGGCGATGGCCAGATATCCATAGCCCATATAGATGTTGGGAGAGAAGTTGGCTGAGATAGAATAGGCAAAACAGATGCCGCCAACACCTGATAAGGCGCCCGAGAGCATCACAGCAATGAAACGGGTGCGCTCCACATTGCCGCCGGCAGCGTCCACGGACTGGGGATTTTCACCGCAGGCCCGCAGATGCATGCCGAAGCGGGTCTTGTACATCAGGTACCACGACACCACAGCGATGGCCAGGATGATCCACTCAAAAGGATACATATTCTGGAACAGGGCTCCGATGACCGGGATCTGGGACAGGCCGGGAATGTCAAAGCGGTCGGAAATTCCCAAAATGAACTTGTTGGACGATTGCCCTCCGGTCAAGGCCTTATTCATCGCGGTTGTGAGAAAGGTGGTCAGCGCAACCGCCAAAATATTGACCACCACGCCACTGATGACCTGGTTAGCGCGGAACTTCACGCACAGCAGAGCGTGAATGCAGGCGTAAATGCCGCCGCCAATGAAGGCCGCCAGCATGGCAATATAGATCACTGCCTGAGATCCGTCGCCCATGGTGGGCATCAGAATTACCGCTACCAACGCGCCCACAAAGGCGCCAAAGCCCTGGAAACCCTCCACGGCCAGATTGGTAACGCCGCTCTTTTCCGAGTAAATGGCACCGATGGCCATGACCAGCAGAGGCGCTGCAAAGGAGAGTCCGTCAATAAAGACCTTATCCAACATGGGGCTCGTCCTCCTTTCCGGGACCTGCCTGTGTCTCAGCCAGCTGAGCGGCCTCGTCCGCCATCCGATCCAGACGGCGGCGGGCCAGATATCGGAAGTAGCCGCCGCAGGCTGAGAACAGCAGCAAAATGCCGGTGATCAAAGAGGCAATTTCCTTGGCGACGCCCAGACTGGAGCTCATATAGTTGCTGCCGGTCTGGAAGATACTGATGAGGCCGCCGGCGAAAATGGCGCCGATCGGGCTGGAATTTCCGAGAAGCGCCACAGCGATGGCATCATAACCAAGATCTGGCAGTGTTTTGGGAACAATGGTGTTATAATAACCGCAGTAATAGGTCACACCGGCAAGGCCGGCCAGCATGCCGGAGATCACCATGGAGGCAATGATCCGGTTTCCTACCTTGATGCCAGAATACCGGGCACACTTTGGATTCATGCCCACGGCCCGGAGCTCAAAGCCGAACACCGTTTTATCAAAGATGAATTTGACCACAAAGGCCGCTGCTACTGCCAACACAATTCCCAGTGGAATATCGCACTTCACCCCGGCCAGCTGAACGCTGGTCCAGGTCAGGCGGGCGTTGCTGCCGCAAATCTTCATGGAGCGGGTCAGCATATCTGCGAAATAGGTATTGATGAAAAATCCTGTTAAGTAGTTTATGATGTAGTTGATCATGATGGTGGAAACCACCTCATGGATGTTGAATTTGTACTTGAGAAATCCAACAAACGCGCCAAGGGCGCCACCAGCCAGGATGCCGATTAGAATCACCAGGGGCTTTGCCAGCACCGCATTGAGGTCGCTGTAACCCACGATGGAGGTGGCCAGGAACCCAGCGGCCAGCATCTGCCCAGAGATGCCAATGTTGAAAAGGCCCGCCTTGAAGCCCACGATAAAGCTCAGAGCAGCCAGAATCATGGGCGCCAGAACATTCAAAAAGGAGAACAGATCGGTCAGCATGCCGCTTCCGCCGCCATATTTTGCCTTGGGCCAGAAACCCGCTCCCTGCAAAAAGCTCTGGAAGGCCGCCAGGGGATTTTTCCCAAGGATGAGCAGAATGATGCTGGCGCAGATCAGACTCAGCAGAATACTGAGGAGGGAGACGAAAATAGAGGAATGGCGGTTGCCGTCCAAAATGGACGCCAGCTTGTTCAGCGGTTTCTTCATGCCTCTTTCACCCCCATCATATATTTGCCCACATCGTGAGAGGTCATGGTGGAAGCGTCGGCGATTTTCAGAAGCTGGCCGTTGTAGATGACACCGATCGTATCAGCCAGCTCCATGATTTCATCCAGCTCCAGAGAGATCAGCAGGATGGCGACACCCTTATCCCGCTCCGCGATGATCTGACGATGAATATTTTCAATAGCACCGATGTCCAGACCCCGGGTGGGCTGGACAAAAATAATCAGCTTGGAATGCTCTTCAATCTCCCGGGCGACGATGGCCTTTTGCTGGTTGCCGCCGCTCATGGAGCGCAGGATGGTTTTGCCGCCCTGACCGCTGCGGATGTCATAGGTGCC
Organism: Pusillibacter faecalis; assembly: GCF_018408705.1. Classification (GTDB taxonomy): domain Bacteria; phylum Bacillota; class Clostridia; order Oscillospirales; family Oscillospiraceae; genus Oscillibacter; species Oscillibacter faecalis. The sequence goes on along the minus strand of NZ_AP023421.1, from coordinate 447,987 downwards.
GATCAAGCTCTCCGCGTAGCGGTCAAACTGACCGAAATCCAGGATGCCCTTTTTGGCAAACGGTTCCCGATAGTATTTACGCAGCGCCAGGTTCTGGGACAGTGTGAAGTCCATAAAGACGCCGACGCCCTGCCGGTCCTCTGGGATGTAAGAGATGCCGGCTTCTGTGCGCTGGCGGATGGTGGCCTCCGTAATGTCGGTTCCACAGAGCTTGATGGAACCGCTGTGGGCCTTCAGCATACCGGCAATGGCGTCGGCCAGCTCGCCCTGCCCATTTCCGGAGACGCCGGCAATGGCAAAAATCTCGCCGCCCCGAATCCGGAAGGAAACGTCTTTTACCACATCGAATTTGTTGGCGTTACGGACAGTCAGATGGTCTACCTCCAAGATGGTGTCCCGATAGTGCGGAGAGGACTTATCAGCAGAAAACTCCACCTGGCGGCCCACCATCATATTGGCCATGGTCTGAGAGGAGGTGGACGCCACATCCAACACATCCACCAGCTTGCCGCGGTGGAGGATGGCGCAGCGGTCGGCAATTTTCTTGATCTCCTCAATTTTGTGGGTGATGAGGATAATGGTTTTTCCATTTTTCCGCAGCTCACCGATGATTTTCAACAAAAACTCAATTTCTTGGGGTGTCAGGACGGCGGTAGGCTCGTCAAAGATCAGGATGTCAGCCTCCCGATAGAGCATCTTCAGGATTTCCACCCGCTGTCGGACGGAAACCGGAAGGTCCTCAATCTTGTCGGTGGGATTCACCTCCAGGCCATACCGCTTAGACAGCTCTGCGATTTGGCGGTTCGCTGTTTTCATATCCACACAGGGGAGCACACCCAGAAATCTTTTCATAGGCTCCATACCCAGGATGATATTTTCCGCAACTGTATAGTTGTCCACCAGCTTGAAGTGCTGATGCACCATGCCGATGTTGTGCGCGCTGGCATCATTGGAGGAGCGGAATGTCACCTTCTCCCCCTGAATATAGATCTCCCCGCTGTCCGGCTCATACATGCCAAAGAGCATACTCATGAGTGTGCTCTTTCCGGCGCCGTTTTCGCCCAGCAGCGCATAGACTTCGCCGCGCTGAATCTGGATGCTGACATCGTCGTTGGCGACAATGCCTGGAAAGCGCTTGGTAATATGGCGCATTTCCACAATGTAGTCTTCCATGGCCCTACCCCCATCGGTTTTTGAAATTAGGATGCGCCGCCCCTTCCGTCACAATTGGCGGGAGGGGCGGCGCAGATCGTGTTTATTCAACGCACCGCCAGGCAGTCTCCAACGCCACTTCCATCATCTCATGGAAGGACTCCTGCCGGTCTTCGGCAGAAAGTGCCTCTCCCGTATAGATATGATCGGAGATGGTCAGGATGCTCAGCGCTTTCTTATGGCAGGCGGCGGCGGTCCAATAGAGGCCGGCGGTCTCCATTTCAACAGCCAGATGCCCAAGTTCCCGGGCCTTGTCATTGACCTCGGTGGTGGGGTAGTAGAAGTGATCGCTGGTGTAGACGGGGCCGACCTTGGCATGCACACCCAGCTGCTGGGCAGACTCTACGGCGTTGGCAAGCATGCCATAGTTCGCAACGGGAGTCAGATGTCCGGGCAGGCCGAACGCATCACCGTAGCTGGAGTTCGAGGACGCGGCCATGGCGATCACCACGTCCCGCATATGCACCTCGTCCACCAGGCCGCCGGCGGAACCAATTCGGATGATGGCGTCCACGTCAAACTGGGTGTACAGCTCGGTAGCATAGAGCCCCATGGAGGGAATGCCCATGCCGCTGCCCATCACGGAGATTTTCTTCCCCTTGTAAGTGCCGGTATAGCCTAGCATATTGCGCACGGTATTAAAGCAGACGGGGGTTTCCAGATAGCGCTCTGCCACGTGCTTGGCCCGCAGGGGGTCGCCGGGCATGAGAACAATTTTGGCAATCTCAGCGTCCTTGACACTGATGCTGGCGGAAACAGAGGTTTTCGTCATGATAGGTCACGTCCTTTCTGAAGCTTACAGGCCGGGGAAATTATCGGGGGTATAGTCGTTCACAGTGGCGTCAGCGGCAGGGACGATGGTGCCGTCCTTTACCAGCTCATAGCACTCAGCCAGCTTTTCCAGAGTTTCCTCGGAGAGCTGCTGGCGGCCATCTTCCGAGACATAGCCAACACCATCGGTGGAGACGCTCAGGAAGGCGTCCTCGCCTACGAAGGTACCGTCATAGATGGCGGTCAGCTGCTTTTGCACATGGGTGTCCATCTTCTTCAGGGTGGAGGTGAGCATAATATTCTCGCTGCCCTTGGCGCCGTCGTCATACTGGTCGATATCACAGCCGATCAGCCAAACACCGTCAGCCTCCTTCGCGGCGGTAAAGGTGCCGTTGCCAGCGTTGCCCGCAGCCACGAACAGCACATCGCAGCCCTCGGCTACCAGAGCGTCACCCACAACCTTGCCGGTGGCCTCATCCGCGAAGTCGCCGATGTAGTTACCGCCCACGTTGGTGCCAGCCAGGTCCACACCGGCGTAGGAGGGCAGTTCCACACACTGCGCGGTGGTGCCGTAGTGCTTGTTGGCGTAGTTCACGCCGGACATGAAGCCATACTGATAGTTGACATTAGAGGGATAAGCCATGCCGTTAACCACAGCCACCTTACCGGTCTTGGTCTCCATCGCGGCGGCAACGCCGGCGAAGAAGCCGCTCTCCTGCTCGGAGAAGGTCATGGTGTACACATTGTCCAGGCTCATGGGGTTGCCCTCGCTGTCGGTGATGGTGGAGTCCACCACGATGAAATACGTGTCAGGGTTGGCGGCAGCCACGTCGCCCACGTTGGAGAAGTTGAAGCCGGGCAGGACAAAGACGTCATAATCGCCTGCCATCTCCTCCACGGTGGGAACCAGCTTGTTGTAGTCTCCTTCCTTGATGTCGGTCACTGTGCAGTCTGCATGATCTGCCAGGAAGGCCTGGATACCCTCATAGCAGTTCTGGTTGAAGGAACCATCGTCAATGCCGGAGGTGGTGATGATACAGATCTTCAGGCCGGTTTCCGTGGCGGTGGCGTCATCTCCGGTGGTGTCATCCTCTGTGGTGTCTGTACCGCTGCCACAGGCAGCCAGAGACAGAACCATTGCAAGGGACAGGAACAGTGCTGCGAGTTTCTTGCTTACTTTCATCTCATTCATTCCTCCTCATGAATTGGCGGTGTGAAGCCAAATTGCCCGCTGGACAAACAGTTTCACAGATTTTCCGCTGTGTGAACAGGCCAAGCCTGTAGAACACCTCTATCATACTATCTGCGCTGCGTCATTGCAAGACGAAATCTGAACAGAATCCGTCAAAAACCGGCACAAATATCCTCCGTCACTTCTTGAACAGCGCGGCCAGACTCTCCGTATAGGGGGCGCGGCAGATCCCTTTCTCCGTGACAATGCCGGAGATCAGGGTGTGGTCGGTAACATCAAAGGCTGGGTTATAGCACTTGACCTCCGGCAGAGCCATGGGCTCGGCGTACCACTTCTCCCGGATTTCCGCGGGATCCCGCAGTTCAATGGGGATGTGGTCTCCGTCAGGGCAGTTCAGGTCAATGGTGGAGGTGGGGCCCAGAACATAGAAGGGAATCCCGTAGTGCTTGGCTAGAATCGCCACGCCGCTGGTACCGATTTTGTTGGCGGCATCACCGTTGGCGGCCACCCGGTCGCAGCCTACGAAGCAGGCCTGTACCCAGCCGTTCTTCATGACAATGGAGGCCATATTGTCGCAGATCAGCGTCACATCAATCCCAGCCTTTTGCAGCTCATAAGAGGTCAGGCGGGCGCCCTGCAGCAGAGGGCGGGTCTCATCAGAGAACACGTGGAAGTTCATGCCCCGCTCTTTGCCCAGGAACAAGGGGCCTAGAGCAGTGCCGTAGCGGGAGGTAGCCAGAGGCCCGGCGTTGCAGTGGGTCAGAACACCGTCGCCCTCCTTGATGAGGCTCAGGCCGTATTCGGAGATAGCCCGGCACATGGCGATGTCCTCTTCATGGATGGCGCGGCACTCCTTGCCGAGCAGATCCAGAATTTCACTCACAGGCTTGCCCGCGTTGGCAGTCACCAGGCCCTCCATCCGGTTCAGCGCCCAACTGAGGTTGACGGCGGTGGGGCGGGAAGAGTTGAGGTACTCCTTTTGCTCGTGGAATTTCTGGGCAAATTCGGTGTAGCTGCCGATCTCCCACTGGCGGGCCAGGGCATAAATGCTGTAGCCTGCACAGATACCAATGGCGGGGGCGCCCCGGACCTGTAGAAGCTTGATAGCGTCATACATCTCCTCCGGGGTGCGGAGGGTCAGGTAGACGGTCCGGTTGGGGAGCTGAGTTTGATCGATGATGACCACACTTTTTTCGTCCTCTCCCAGCCGCACGTTGTCGATGTGGGTTACTTGCTTAAGCTCTTCTGACATGGGATTCACTCCTATCTAAAATTTACGTATGTTTGATTATGCGTTGAGGTATCCGCCGTCCGCCACCAGCAGGTGGCCGTTTACAAAGTTTGAGGCGTTGGAGGCCAGAAAGACCACCGGCCCCATCAGATCCTCCGGCTTTCCCCAGCGGCCTAGGGGAATCTGGGCGGTGATGGCGGCCACCGCCTCGCGGTTCTGCCGGAGCTTGGCGGTGTTATCTGTCACCATGTAGCCTGGGGCGATGCCGTTGACCTGGATGTTGTACCGGCCCCACTCGTTGGCCCAGGCCCGGGTCAGGCCGTGAACGGCGTGCTTGCTGGCGACATACGCCGCATCGCCGCTGCCGCCTTTCATGGACTGGACGGAGCAGGTGTTGATGATCTTACCATGCCCCAGAGAAATCATCTGACGGGCAATCTCCCGAGTGAGAAGGAACAGGGAGCGAAGGTTCACCTCCATCACGGCATCAAAGTCCTCCATCGTGTGGTTCTCTGCCGGGGAGAGCTTGATGATGCCGGCGTTGTTGACCAGGATATCCACCTTGCCGAAGGCGGCGAGAGCCTCCTTTGCAACACGCTCTGCCGCGTTTCGCTGAGAAAGGTCCGCGCAGATTTCATAGGTGCGGCGGCCCTCGGCTTCCACCAAGGCTTGGGTGTCGCCCATACCGCGCAGCCCAACGCCCACAATGTCGGCCCCAGCCCTTGCCAGGGCAATGGCCATGGCCTGTCCAAGCCCCCGGCTTACGCCTGTGACCAGCGCCGTTTTTCCCTCCAGGGAGAAGAGTGAGAGGTCCATGGAAATTCCCCCTTTATTCATAAATCTCATTGTCTAAAGGCTCCAAGGGAAGCAGGCAGTCCTCGCCCTGGAAAGCCGGTGAGACTACGCAGGATACCAAAACGAAGTCCCCGTCCACCACGCGGGTGGTCTGCCAGCAGTTTGCAGGCGTCATCCGCTGGAACTGCTCTCCCGCCTCCAGGCGGGGCCCCAGGGTCAGTGTGCTCTCTGGTACCGGGAGGGTCCCCGTGCCGCCCAGGGTCATCTCCAGGCTACCGCCCTGGTGCCAGGTCCAAACCTCGGTGGCCTTGAGCTGATGCCAGCGGGAGATTTCGCCTCGCTGGAGCAGGTAATAGATGTAGCTGCAGCTCTCCCGATGACCGGGAAAACCCAGCAGAGCAGGCAACACCTGGCCGCTGGATTCCCGGAAAGCGTACCAGCCGCCCTCTGGATGAGGGAGCAGGTGCAAAAGCTCAATGAGCTGTGCAGCGGTATATGACATGGTGCTTAACCTCCTTGCGTCCCGGATTCCAGGACCTGAATCCCTCTCTGACGAAAAAATTCCCACCAGCCGGTATCTGGAAAAGCATCCGCGACAACAGTGTGGATCGCATCAAAATCACAAATTCGGAAAAAGTTGGCTTTATTGAGCTTGGTGTGGTCCAATACCAAAAAACGCTGTTTGGCCCGCTGGAGCATCATGGAGCGGATACGCCCATTGACGGCGCTGCCGTCTGTGATGCCTGCGGCGCGGTCCGCGCCCCGGCAGGAGACGAAGCTCTTGTCCATATAGTACCGGGAGAGGAAATCCTCGGCGCTGCCGCCTACAAAACAGCGGTTTTTCCGATCCAACTCCCCGCCGGAGAGCAGCAGCTTTCCCTGGCCGCTGTCGGAAAAGACTTGGGCGATATCCAGGGAGTTGGTGACCACTGTGATGTCCCTATGCAGCAGATGGCGGGCTACGGCGAGGCAGGTAGTGCTTTCATCCAGAAAGACGGTGTCCCCCTCCTCCACCAAAGAGGCGCAGCGCTGCCCGATGGCGTCTTTGATCTCTGGCAGCAGCATTTTCCGGATGCTGACATCGATCTCGTTTTTCACGCCGTCCTGGATATAGGCCCCACCATAGGTTTTGATCAGATGCCCCTCCTGCTCCAAAAGAGTCAGGTCCTTGCGGATCGTCTCACTTGTGACGCCGAACTGAACACATAAATCCTTGACCAGCACGCTCTTGTCATGGCGCACTAGCTCCAAAATTTTGGCGCGCCGCTCGGGGGCAAGGAGACTCTGGGGACTCGGCGGCATCCTCATGTGTCCCGTTTTCCGGCCAGCTTTTGATAGAAACCGGTCATGGAGCGTAGCGTGTCTGCCTGTTCCTGCGTGATTTCCACGCCGCCGCCGATCCGGTCCACATAGTAAAAGACCTTGGCAGTTTGCTCCACCACCTCAAGCCGGTCAAAGGCGGACCAGAGAGAGGGACCCCAGGCCAGCGCGCCGTGGTTCGCCAGCAGCACGGCGCTGTGGTCCTGCACAAAAGGACGGACACTGTCAGGGACCTCATCGGTGGAGAGCATGGCGAACTCCGTGACAGGGATTTCTCCCAGGCCCACAATCATCTCAGCGAGATACCGCTCCTTTAAAGGGCGGCGGCAGATGGAAAAGGCTGTGGAGAGAGGGGGGTGGGCGTGGACTACACTCATCACGTCGCTCCGCTCCCGATAGATCATCAAGTGCATCTTACTCTCGGAAGAGGGGTAGCGGGTTCCTGCTAAAACGTTGCCCTGCAGATCGCAGAGCACCAGCATGTCCGGTGTCATCCTGCCCTTGCCAACCCCGGACGGCGTGATCAGAACCTTGTCTGGCTCCACGCGGACGGATACATTTCCGTCGTTGCTGACGACATACCCCCGCTCATACAGAAGATGGCACACCTCGCAGATTTCATTTCGGATGCTCTCATAGAGCTCCATACACATCAATCCTTCCCAGAGTTGATTCCAACTACTTCGACAAGGAAAACCAATTAAAACAAAATGCGTTCTGTTGGTTTCTCCTTTTGTTAATTTGATATATAGCACAACCAAATGAAAGATGCAAGAGTATTTTTATATGTTTTCATAAAATGTCGAAATAAAAGAGGTGCCACCCTTGTAAAATGCCTCTGAAAAAGTAAAGAACAAAAAAGATGGCCGCCGGTGGAGGGGGAGGCGCATAGAACGGGGGTTATGTATACGCTCCCATCCATTTGGCGGCAGCGTTGAAAAGAAGAAGTACCATAGCTGTGTCCCAGAGGTCAAAGGAATTCAGCAATCTGGCCTAGAGTGAGTGCAGCAGGGTACCCGGCAAAAAATACATACAACCATGTTAAGGGTGCCTCACAACGGTCAGGAGGACTAATTTCGTATGATGCAGAACCCTCGTGGAGAAGGTGCCAAAAGAAAAGAGGAGCTGCCAATAGGTAGCTCCTCCCTCTGCGTTCGGTCGTCATTCTCCACAGTGGTGCTCTCCGCAGTGATGTTCTCCACAGCTGCCTTCGTGGTGTCCCTCACCGTGGTGATTGCACACGACATTGGGATCATAATCCAGCTTTCCGTCTAACAGCGCCGCTACGGCCTGGTCTGCGTCCCCGGAAACTCCGCCGTACAGCTGGATACCTGCGGCATCGAGAGCTGCGCGGGCACCGCCGCCGATTCCGCCGCAGATCAGCGTGTCCACCTGAGCAGCGTTCAGGACGTCCGCCAGAGCGCCGTGTCCGCTTCCATTGGTGCTCATTACCTGCGCAGAGGTGATCTGGCCGTCGGCCACATCATAGATCTTAAATTGTTCCGTATGGCCAAAATGCTGAAAAATCTGTCCATCTTCATAAGTGACTGCAATTCTCATGACATGCTCTCCTTTGGATTTACTAAATTGTTGATGGAATCTGTGCTTGATACAGTTGCCGCAGCCGTGGGTGAATCCCGTCCCATCACAGAGCCGGTAGTCGCCGCCCTCAATACGCAGAGGCAGTCCCTCCACCAGCATATCCGCCAGCTTTTTCCGGGCTCCAGCATAGATTTGCTGCACGGTGGCCCTGGCAATTTCCATGCGCTGGCCACACTCCTCTTGGGAGAGTCCCTCTCGATCAATGAGACGGATGCTCTCATATTCGTCAACAGTCAACGTAATGCCTTGAAGCGGTGTATCCATTTCCACAGGTATAAAGCCCGATGCGTGTGGCACTTGACACACACGCCTGCATTTTCTGGGTCTTGCGATAGAAAGCACCTCCTGATCAGTTCAGATGAAAGAAATTCTCTCTGGCTCAGTATACCATATTTATGGCATATGTCAATAATTATTTTTAGCATATACTGATAATTAAAATTTGATGGAAAAGACTATCATGGAAATGTACATAACTGGATACTCCACATTATTATTTTAAATCTGCGCCAGGATTTCCAGCCTTTTTAGGTCTAAAAGCTCAATGGCTCCGCGAGTGAGGCGAACCATCCCCTCAGACTGAAAGTATTTCAGCATCCGGGTGACAACCTCCCGGGCTGTTCCCAGATGAGCCGCGATTTTCTCATGGGTCGTTATCAGCAGGGAAGTCTGTTCCAGGGCGCTTTCCTCTACCAAAAAGCGGGCCAGGCGCTGATCGAAGCTTTTCCAGAGAATTTGCTCCACCAGCCACATCACCTCTGTAAAGCGGGAGGCCATCAGCTGGTTGGTATAGTTGGAAACTGCAACGGACCGTTCCATCAGGCGCTTATAGAAATCGGCTGGGATCATCCAGAATGCTGTCTCCTTCTCTGCACAGATGATGATGTCAAACTGGATGCTGCTCAACATACAGGAGGCAGAGAACAAGCAGATATCCCGGTCAAAGAGGCGGTATAGGGTGATCTCGCGGCCTTCATCTGATGTCATATAGGCCCGGAGCTGCCCCAATTCGATCACCAATAGTCCCAAACAATCTGCAGATCCGTTATGTAACAGGGTCCCCTGTGGAACTCTGCGTCTCACGGCAGCATGGGAGAGAGCGGACTGTTCTGCTGGCGGCAAAGCTTGGAAGAAGGGAAGATAGTGGCACAGTTCCATAGCATAGGGCTCCTTTTCTTAAATAAATAACAAACCCATTGGCATGCCAGAAGCTCTGACATATCAATGGGTTTGGCGCGGAAGGAGGGATTTGAACCCTCGCGGCGTTTATTAGACACCCTACTCCCTTAGCAGGGGAGCCCCTTCGGCCTCTTGGGTACTTCCGCAGACTCTATAAAATTTTGGCGGAGAGAGTGGGATTCGAACCCACGGAGACTTGCGCCTCGCCGGTTTTCAAGACCGGTTCCTTCAACCGCTCGGACATCTCTCCATTGCGTTGCAGGAGTGTCCATCACGCGGGCACTTTTATACCTTACCACAAGGGAATAGTGTTTGTCAAGATTCTTTTCCCAAAGTAAAAGAAAAAATAAAAAAAGACTTGCAATTTGAGGCGGCGCGTGCTAATCTATCTACGCTGATAAAAATATCCGGGTGTAGCGCAGTTGGTAGCGCACTTGACTGGGGGTCAAGGGGTCGTGAGTTCAAGTCTCGCCACTCGGACCAAACAGAGATAATCCGAACTACATTTTTCCAACGGGGAATGGGTTCGGATTTATCATTTTTATTAACTATTCTTTAACGAGTAAAGGCAGAGAACGATTTCTCTGCCCTTGTTATTTCCCCTATAATCTGGTATCATTAATCTGCCAAATCAATTTGAAGTGATAGAGGTAAAAGGTATTTATGTTAAGACCTAAAGAAGTAGTATGCAAGTGGGTAGATGCTTTTAATAATCATGATGTAGAAACAATTACCAGTCTTTATCATGAAAATGCAACAAACCACCAAGTAACAAATGCTCCCGTCGTAGGAATTGAAGCCATTCACTCAATGTTCAAAGAAGAATTTGCTGCCGCAGACATGACTGCCATTGTAGAAAATATATTTGAAGATGGGCAATGGGCAATTTTAGAATGGAAGGACCCTTTAGGATTGCGAGGCTGTGGTTTTTTCCAGGTTGTAAATGGAAAGATTTTGTTTCAACGAGGTTACTGGGATAAACTGTCTTTCTTGAAACAACACAATTTACCTGTGGAGTAAATTTGCGGATTTCCAATTCGTATCAGTGGCTAGGCGCGGCGGAGACATCATTTTTTGATGTCCCTGCCGCGCCTTCTTTTCCTGCTATAGGAGCCGGCTCCAGTCTTAAAGCTGCCGATCTTCCAATAAGCAGCTCTGGAACACGGCGCAGTCCCCCGTGATGAACGGCCTCCCTTGCGCCCTTGGAATTTTCTTGGTAGCGTTGACATTGTCCGGGATGATACTGGACAGCAAGTTCGCGCACCTGAAAATCTATGCTGTTCCTGACCTGGCCGGGCTGGTGTTGGTGTCCAGGCACCGGGTGGCGAGCACCTCAGGTGTGCAAGGGGGCGGTGCATTTTAACCTACATATTGTCCCTTCCTCCTTTGAAAGCACGGGAAGAAGCACGCCTTGACGTTCTTTCGGACAATCGCTATAATTTTAGGAGTACTATCCATGGCGGCTGAAGACATCTCCCGCTGCGCGATAGAAATATCACACAAGAGCAAGCATCCGGAGGGCAGCATGGCAGAGAAAAAAATTCCGTCCAACTATTTCGATATGACACTGGATGAGTGCCGCCTGGTATTTGATACCATTGATAATCTGATTATCATTGATAACCAGGGAATCATCAAATACTTTTCACCTGGCATGTTTTCCATGGTGGAGGCCTATAACAAGCGGGCGCTGCCGGATGTGGTGGCCGGAAAACACATTAGTGAGGTTCATCCAGCTTCGAAAATCGGGAATGCTGTGAGGGGCGGGCGTTTTGACGAGACCTGCTTTTATTTTGCGTCTGATGTGACCAACATTGCAAAAATCAAAAATTTATACAAAGACGGCACACTGGTGGGCGCCATCGACTACGATATCTTCACGGATGGCCAAGAGCTCAAGGATTTTCTGGATAAGATTGCGGCATATTCTGAAAAAGGTTTCCTGAATCTGCAAGATACCTTTCAGTCCATGTATGAGACGAGCAAAAAGCAGCATGCCATCAAGTACTGTGTCACGGATATCATTGGGAAAAGCCAAGCTATGATCTCCCTGCGGATGCAGATCGGTAAGATCAGTGAATCCAACTCCACGGTACTGCTGACTGGAAAGACCGGGGTCGGCAAGGAGGTGGTGGCCCATTCCATCCACAATCTCAGCCTCCGCTGCAAGTACCCGATGGTGGAGATCAACTGTGCAGCGATTCCGGAATCCCTGGTGGAAAGCGAACTTTTTGGCTATGAGGAGGGCTCCTTTACTGGTGCAAAGCGGGGCGGAAGAACTGGAAAGTTTGAGATGGCCGATAAGAGCACCATTTTTCTGGATGAGATTGACCAGCTTCCGTATCACATTCAGCCAAAGCTGCTCCGCGTTCTGCAGGAGCGAGAGATTACCCGTATCGGCGGCGAGACAAAGCCGGTGGATATTCGGGTCATTGCCGCTACCAACAAGGATCTTTGGAACATGGTAAGGGAGGGGCGCTTCCGGGAAGACCTGTACTACCGGCTCAATGTAGTGGAGGTCCACATCCCCCCATTGACGGAGCGGAAAGACGATATTCCTCTGCTGGTAAACTTTCAGCTAAAGAAGCTCAGCCGGGAGATGACCAAGGAGGTACGCAGTGTGTCCAAAGAGGTCATGGAGCTGCTGATGGGCTATGACTGGCCGGGAAACGTACGGGAGCTGAACAATGTGCTGGAGCATGCGATGAATATCTGCCAGGGCGATACTCTGAAGCTAGAGCATTTTGACAGCTTTGTTTCCAGAGTGCTGGAAAAGCGAGTTCCCGTGGATTTTTCGGCGGAGTCTCCGCTGGAGCGGGTTCGTGCCAACGCGGAGGCAGCGGCGATTCGGCGGGCTTTGGAGCTGACACAGAACAACCGAAGCATGGCAGCCAGGCTGCTGAAGATTTCTCGAACCGCGCTTTATGATAAAATGCAAAAATATAATATTTCATCAAAATAAAATTGTGTATAATTTCAAAAAAGTAGAACGTATCTGTAAGAAAAAACTTACAGTGTCAAGATTTTCTTACATATTTGCTTTGTGAGTGGAACCCATTGCGCTCCAAGCGTTCAAAAGGGAAACGAAGATTCATGGTGTTCAGAAATCTGAACACCATGAATTGTTGCCATCGGCAAAACCCTTGAAAAACCCAGACTTTTGAATGTTTTAAAATTGGCATAAATTTTGCTTTTATTCTAAAAGCGATCACGAAAAGTCTGCGCAGACGGTGTGATGATAAAAACAAAAGGGAGGACTCTATACAATGGGTGATTACTACGGCTATGTCATTCTCGCAATTTTTGCAGTCATTTTCATAGGAATCTCTATATTTGTGTCCAAAAAATTTCCTATTGAGGGGGTGGATGATTTTGTGGCCGCCGGCCGGGGGATTCCCTCATCTCTGGTGGCTGCCAGCGTGATGGTTTCGTGGGTGTGGACCACCACGATCATGGGCTCGGCGGAGGCAGGCATGAGCTTTGGTATCTCCGGCGGCCTGAATTATGCCTGGGGCAACAGCATCCCCTTTTTCGTTCTGATTCCCCTGGTGCTGCATCTGAGAAAAAAGATGCCCAAGTGCACAACCTTTACAGAGTTCATTACCCAGCGCTATGGGGCAGGGGTTTCTAAGCTGTTTTTCATCTTTGGCATCGGCGTGATTGTATATGTACTGATTGCTCAGGGTGTTGGCATTGGCATTGTGTTTAACTCCATGTTTGGTATTCCATATGAGGTGGGAGCGGTGATTCCGCTGGCAATCGTCACGGTGTATATTGCCAAGGCCGGATTACGGGGCTCTATTTTCAACGACGTCATTCAATTCTTCATTATCTCTATCATCATGATTGTCTCCGTTCCCCTGATCCTTCAATATTTGGGAATGGAGAACATTTACAACGGTCTTGTGGATGTGGTGACGAATCCTGACAACGTCAACTATAATCCAGAGGCGCTCTCCCTGGCCTCAGGCGGCGGCTTCCGCTATGGACTGACCGCGGTGGTGGTTGCCATGGGACAGGTTTTGCTGGATCAGGGGTACTATTCCAAAGCGATTGCAACCGCAAGCTCCAAGTCTTTGCTACGGGCGTATGTCATCGGCACCGTAGTGGCCTGGATGCCGATTCCCATCATCTGCGGCGGTGTGTTTGGCTGCTCTGTTATCTCCATGGGTGTGGGTGAGGGCGCCGGATTGGCGCTGGCATCCGAGGCGGCTCCCTATATCATGAAGCTGGTGTACGGCGGAGGACTTGGCAGCGTGATGTTTGTGCTTATGGTGTTTATGGCCGGCATGACCACTGGAGGCGGCTGTCTTTCCGGCGCCCAGGCGCTCTTTACTGCGGACTTCTACAAGAAATATGTCAATCCCACCGCGACGGAGGAGCAGCAGATGAAATTCGGCCGTAAGATCACCTTTGTAGTCAGCGGCATTGTGATGGTGGTTGTGATCCTGCTCAAGGGCAAGTCCCTTTTGATGATGGACATCTTCAGCGGCATTTTGTTCGCCGCACCCACCAGTTCCCTGATTGCGGGCATGTACTGCAAGCGGACTTCTCCGAAGATTGCCGTCTTCTCCATTGTCTGCGGACTGGCTTCCGGTCTGATTGCGTTCTTCGTGATCCCCAACGAGGATATCAACTGGTTTGTGGGGAACCTGCTGGCGCTGCTGGTTCCGGCTGTCATTGTAATTGTGGGGTCCCTGTTCAGCAAATATGAGTATGACTTTGAGAAGCTGAAGGCGTATGAGCCTGACCATGCAGTGAATTGAGTAAGGAGGTAACAATATGATTAGTCAGGGTACATTGACCGTGGTTTTGTGGGGGGCATATGCTTGGTTTGTCGTGGGTGTTGTGATGATTGCGGTGCCCGCGCTGAAAGAGCTGTGGAACCTTCTTTTCAAAAAATAGGATGATACGCACAAGCCCCAAAAAAACAAGGGAAGGAATTCCCGATGAGGAGGACAACATGAAGATTACCGTTTCCTGTGTGCAGCTGCTGCCAAGGCTTGGCGATAAGCAGTATAATCTGGAGAAGATGCGTTCTTGGGTGGAAACTGTTATGACCCAATACCCCAAGACGCAGCTGATTGTGTTCCCGGAGCTAATGACCTCTGGCTATGAGGGAACACCCGAAATGTTTCAGGAACTGGCTGAAACGCTTCCCGACGGCGAGAGCATGCGTCTGATGGGGGAACTTGCCCGAAAGCACCATGTGCATATTGTCTACGGCTTCCCCGAGCGGGACCCTGTCCTGACGGATGTTCTCTATAACGCGGCGGTGCTGATCGACAGTGACGGAAAAGCCCGCGGAACCTATCGCAAGGTCCATCCCTTTGCCGACGAGAAGAGATGGTGCCGCGCCGGCTGCGGCTTCCCGGTCTTTGACACAGAGATCGGCAAGCTTGGCATCATGATCTGCTGGGATACAGGCTTCCCCGAGGTGGCCAGATGCTATGCCCTACAAGGTGTGGACCTGCTGATCGTCAGCACCAACTGGGAAGATCCCTATGCGGACGACTGGGATCTCATTACAAAGGCGCGGGCCTTTGACAACACGCTTCATCTGGTTGCTGCCAACCGAATCGGGAACGACGGCGGGACATTGAGCTTCTTTGGTCACAGCAAGATCATGGACCCCGTCGGACGGGAGATCGCCGCGCTGGATGAGGAAAAGGAGGGGGTAATTTCTGCAGAGATCGACCTCTCCCTGACTCAGAAGGAGCGGGCTAGATACTATACCTTTTTCCGGGATAGAAGGCCAGACGTCTATGGAGAGATCGTCAAGCCCTATTGAATGCAAGAGAATCTACATCGCAAAAGAGGGATGGCGCCAGTGGCGCCATCCCTCTTTTGCGATGTAGACAAGCTGCCCACAAAATGAATATCAAAGATATTCGTGGCTGGCTCACGGACCAGAATGTACCAGAGTAGGGGGGATTTTACGACGAAGAGAAGTTCCCTGAAAGAGTATGAGGCGCTTACACCAATTAGGATGCCGCATGGGGTTCGGCGCTCCGTTTTACAGAAAGCAAGGGGGATGCAGAGGCTGACGGCATTCGCTATCCTTATTTCCGGCGGAAAACTGCAAAATTTTAAGGAGGATCTGCACAGCAGATCCTCCTCTTTTTATGTGCTACAGATCTAAACACTCATAAAGGAGGGCGTTGTCCGCCAATATCGTATGGAAGCGCTCCGGATAGAAGAGAAAGCTGCGGTGCCAATACACGAGAATGCCCTTCAATCACGAACACGAATGTGTGGCTTGCCGGCAAAACGGCGAGCCGCTTGGGGCGCAATCAGGTGGAAAGACTTCCCGCCTGTGCGCAGGGGCGCCTGGCAAAAATTTTTCTCTGTGTCGGTGATATTGCCAGATGCTTTCTGGAACTCTGCTGAACGAATCCCCATAGATTTGATAGGATTGGAGGGCGACACTTCTTTCTTAACAACCTCTTTTTGATGGATTCCTGCTTAACATGGAAAGGAATCCGTGGCATGTCCGAGGAATATTCAGGTATCAGCTGTGCGGAGGATGGAATCCAGAACCACGTGAGCAGACTTGTTCTGGACGCTTTGCAACATGAAATCAATATTCCCCAAGCCCACGAGCCGGAATAGGTTTGGTGATGAGCGACGCGGCCCATACCCACCTGTGCGGAAGGCTGTGTACAGCCACATTGTGATGGCCGTGTCACAACTGGAAGAGGACCTGCGCATGAAGCTGACCGAAAAGGAAAGAAACAGCATCACAGCCAGGGAATGGGCTACCAATGACAAGATGAAGGAGAGGTAGGAAGAGCATTAGCGGTCCCAGGCAGACCGGTATATTCTTCCCCACACAAGGGACAATAGCCGTATCTTGAACAAGGGAGAAAGAACACATGGAAAAACAACTGATTACAAATGAGCTGCTTTTAGCCTTTAGCGAATATCTGCAAAGCAATGAACGTGCCCCCGGCACCATTGAAAAATATCTGCGGGATGTGTCAGCGTTCCGCATCTGGCTGGGAAACCGGAGTGTCACGAAAGAGCTCACAGCGGAATGGAAGGAGAGGTTGCTGGAAAACAACCACGCGCCGGTAACGGTAAATTCCATGCTGGCGGCGGTCAATAGTTTTTTTCGGTTTGCGGGATGGGAAGACTGTCAGGTAAAATTTCTGAAGCTTCAGCGGCGGCTGTTCCGGGATGCCGGACGGGAACTAAGCAGAGCAGAGTATGAGCGGCTGGTGGAGACTGCGGCGAACCTGAGCCGTCCCCGTCTTGCTCTGCTGATGGAAGCTATCTGTGGTACTGGCGTTCGAGTCAGTGAGGTTCGCTATCTCACGGTGGAGGCGGTGCAGGCAGGACGGGCAGATATTTCACTGAAGGGCAAAATTCGTACCATTCTTATTCCCAATAAGCTGTGCAGGAAGCTGCTGAAATACGCTAGAAAGCAAAAAATCACTTCTGGAGAGATCTTTCTCACCAGAAGTGGCAAGGGAATGTCACGCCGCCAGATATGGGCGGAGATGAAGAGCCTATGTGAAAGGGCGGGAGTGGAGCCATCCAAGGTGTTTCCTCATAATCTCCGCCATGTGTTTGCTGCTGCTTTTTATAAGTCCTGCAAGGACATTGTGCGTCTGGCGGATGTGCTGGGCCATAGCTCGGTTGAAACCACCCGCATCTATCTTTTGACCACAGGCGTGGAACACGCTCAGATGTTGGAACGATTAGGATTGGTCCTATAGACAAAAACAACATTTCGTCATATTTGTGCTTGGGACAAAAACAACATTTTGACATAACCAATACGAGAAATATCGTTTTTTGCCTATACATTTATTTCCATAATATCACTCAACTTTATTGTACGCAAGATATTTTTGGCTTTTGGGTATGAAAAATTAAGCCGCGGAGAGTTTGTTTTTTTGCGGCTTTAAATTTTTGCGCCTATCTGCTCTTAAAAAGGGCGGATAGGCGCAGTTATTTTTGCGTTTCTACCGCGAAACCTTACCGGCTGGGCCGAATAAATGAACGAAATGTTGTTTTTGTCTCTAGGAGGGATGCGATGTCCAGAAAATGATGGGGAGCAACCACTCTGAAAGGCCGAGACACTTACGGTGAACTGGAAAAGGTGCGTCCGGAAGGTTTCCCGGAGAATGGCTGTTCTGCATATGTCGGCGCTCTGTTTTCGCCTGGCGGAATTCCATGCCCTATGGAGAACCGGCGGTCAGCTCATGGGATCAGTGCGTCTGGCGGCAGCCATCCTGCGCAATCTTTGCTTTGCACCTGGCTGTACAGAGGGGGTGCTTCCAATGCGAGGGGAAGAGAACGGCAGAAATGTCCGGCGGTACGCGCCGCCTGCGGTGACTGTCTGGACTGAAGGAGTCACATCCCTCTTTCAGGGCTTCCCAGCGCAGGCAAAACAAATATGATGTGAAGGAGGAAGAGCATGAAAAAAAGAGTCGTGGCGATTTTAATGACCCTTGTAATGGTATGTTCCCTCTTGCCCGTCAGCGTGCTGGCGACAGGGAATACATACGACGACAAGGATGAAGCTGCGGCAGCTACTGGTGTGACGGCAAACAAAACGGTTTCCAAAAACGACGATGGAACCTATACCGTCACGCTGTCTGTCACCGGAACAAGCAAGGACAACCCTGAGACGATCAACCACCCCGCGGATATCGTGCTGGTTATTGACGATTCCGGCAGTATGGACGACCGGGTTTCTCAGAAATGTGCGGCGGAGTCTTATTCTTCTCACGAAGAATGGTATCCGATTATAGGGACCGTAACGGTTTATACATGTGACACATGTAGGGAAACTTTCTGGGACTTGGAAAAGGTCCAAAACCACAACACGACCACAACCAGAATGGCGCTTGCAAAAGAAGCCGCGAAGACCTTTGTCAATGGATTGCTGACCGATGGCAGCCAGGTGAAGATTGGCTTGGTCGGCTTTTCAGGCAACGTCAACATGACCCAGGAGCTGACGGACAACGTAAAAACACTGACGGACCAGATTGACAACCACAACTTTAATGCCAATCATAACGATGGAACAAATTATGAAAACGCATTAAAGGCCGCAAGCAACCTGTTGAAAGACGGATCAAACAAACAACAGTTTATTGTGTTTGTCTCTGACGGCGAGCCAAACAGAGGCAATGCCAAACCAACCGCAGACGGGCTGCAACAGGCGGGCGTTACCATTTTTACCGTCGGCATTGACCTGAGGGACAACCAAGCGGGAAAATTAAAAGAAATCTCCACGGGCTATCCTGATGCGCCATATTACTATGGCGCCGCCAGCACGGCACTGACCAGCATCCTGCAGAAAATTACTGAGGAAATTATCAGCCAGATCCATGCGGGGAAGAATGCGGTGATGACGGATGTCGTCAATACCGACTCCTTTGAGCTTGTCCCGGAGGCAGCGGATGAAGCTCTTGAGGTTGGCGAAGATGGTAGATTGACCTGGACGATCGGTGATATCACAAAGGATACCAAGACGGTCACCTTTACGATTAAGCTGAAAAAGGACAATACCGAAGCTGGTGAGCTGTACACCAACCGTGATGTGAATCTGACGTTTGACAGCACGGCTTTGGACGAAAGGGTTCAATTCACCAAAAATGCGATTGGTACGCCTCAGATCGGTGTTTACAGTGTCAGATATACGGATGGCGTGGACAGTGCCGAGGTGTTCGAGGACCAGATTACCTACAATCTGGTTGAGGGAGACGCCACTCCCACCTTTGCTGGCGGCAATCCGCAGCGCGAGGACCATACATTCCTTGGCTGGTCTCCCTCCGTTTCAGAGACGATCTCTGGAGACATCTATGAGATTGTCTACACGGCACAGTGGACCCCCAATACAACCCCGGTTGATCCCAAGGTAGCGGCCTATCAGATTCAGCACTATCGGGAAGCTGATGATGGGACCTATACGCTGGCCGACACAGTTCTGCCCGCTGGCTATGGAGAGATCGGGCAGAACGCCACAGTGAAAGAGACGGATTATAAGAGCTACGAAGGATTTGCGTATGACCCCCATGTGGAGGGGACCGTGACCAGCGCTGAGGTATTTGTGCCCTCTGAGGTTGAGGGGGAGCTGAAAATCGCAACCTTAAAACTCTATTATTCCAAGGATGAAAACGACGACAATATTCCAGACAGATATCAGAAAAAGCTGACCTTTACTGTGATCCATGGTGCCTGGAACGATGGGGAAAATGCGGATGTGGTGAAGTACGTCACGCTGACGGATGGGGAAGGCAACTGGTCCGCAAACGGCAGCTATACCGTTACAGCGGATGATGTGTTCCCTGCCGCGGGAGAAAGGCCGGACGAAGGCTTTAAGGCCGGCGCTTGGGACAAAACCCTGCCCGCTGTCGGCGATGTCATCACAGCGGACGCAAGCTACGTGTATGCGTACCAAAGAGGCTCGTCAGTCATCGACCCCAAAGTAGCCGCTTATCAAGTGGAGCACTACCAGGAAGAGCAAAATGGAATGTATACTTTGGCGGAAACAGAATTTCCGCTGTACGGACCGATTGGCGAAACGGTTTCCGCCACACCAAAGGATTACAGGGGGTATACGCTGAACCTCAATCATCCGGATTGCGTAGCCAGCGGAACTGTTGTGCTGCCAACCATCCCCGAGGGAGCGGAGAGCCCTGAAATTCTGACCTTAAAGCTCTATTATGATCTTGCTGAGGCGCCATCCTGGGATACCTCTAAGTCCAAGACAGCCACAAACCTGAACGCAAGCTACGAGTCCCAGGTAACGCTGTCTCTGCCCTCTTCGGAAGAGGCGCTGGTCAGCGATGTGGTGTTTGTGCTGGATAAATCCACAAGTGCTGCCTTGGAAAAGCAGGCGTTGGAAATGCTGTCCAATTTGAAAGCACAGGTTGAAAATACGGGCGCGTCCGTAAAGGTGGGCGTGGTGATTTTCAACAAGACCGCCAACAAGACGGACTGGATGGATTTGGGTACCCAGTACGAGGACATTGAAGCTGCGATCACAGAGGAGATCAGCAGCGGAACCAATACCCACGCCGGCCTGCTGGCGGGGAAGGCCATGCTGGACGCGGATACCTCTGTTGACGCAAGCCGCAAGTATCTGATCTTTGTCAGCGACGGCATTACGTATCTGTACAATGAAGAGCCGACGGCTACCGCCTGGTCCTGGACAGTTGACGGCAGCACAAATACGTGGGCGGGACCGGATAACTGGAACAGCAAGTACGGATCAAATGATGCACCGTCCGTCGGATGGGAAGAATGGCTGAGCACCATCGGCACGCAGGTGGCGGCTCAGGGAATCACATACGAATATCCCTATGGCGGCACCGTTTCAGAGGCAACGCCGCCAGAGAAGTATGAAGAGTATGCGAACTCTATTGACAAGGCTCTTTACTTGACGAATCAGGTGTATCAGTCCGCAAAGGCCGCCGGATACCACTGCTATGCGATGACGGCGGAGAGCGTAAGCGGAGCGCAGTATACGTGGGGACCCTCGTTTGTGAACTACCTTGCGAACAATGAGGAGCTTACTTTCACAGAGATTCAAAATGAGATCCTTTACCTCCTGGGCGCCGGCTCCAAAGTTGTTGATGTGATCGGCTCTGGTGCGGATAACACCGGCAGTGCGTATGATTTTGAATTTGTCCAGGGTGCCGGCAATCTGCGACTCACAGTTGGAGAGGTGAGCTACACTGCATCCGAGAGCACGCAGGACCTTGGAGAGGGAGAAACTGCGCGCTATGTTTTCCACGCTGACGGTGTGGCTGCTGCAAATCAGGCCGAGGCACCCTTTGTCCTGCATTATTATAAGAACGGAACGACAGTAGGCGGCCAGACCCTTGGGGAATGCTTTGTGTGGGATATTAATATTCATGTCACGAACTTTGCCCATGTTCAGCTGACTTATAAAGTAAAACTGACAAATCCCGCCCTGACCAATCACACCACCAGCAGCATCACCCACGGAACTTACGATGGGGATGGCGGTCATGGTTACACGACCGGCCTGTACACCAACAATCAGGCCACGTTGTATCCCGTGGCCTCCGACGGGGTAGAGGGACAGCCGGAGTCGTTCCAGAAGCCCACGGTCAGTTACACGGTTCCAGGGACAGGCTATCAGCCCCCGGATACGCCGGATGATAGCAGTGACGATGATGACGATGACGGAGGCGGCAAACTGAATACCAAGGACCACTATTCGTATATCATCGGCTATAAGGATGGTGAGCTGAAGCCGTACGGCACCATTACCCGCGGCGAGGTGGCCACGATCTTCTTCCGGCTGCTGACGGATGAAGCCCGGGAAGAATACTGGTGCCAGACGAACAACTACACCGATGTTCCGGCTGATTTGTGGTGTAATAATGCCATTTCCACCCTGACCAACATGGGCATCATCGACGGCTACCAGGACGGCTCTTTCCGGCCCTACGGCAGGATTACGCGCGCGCAGTTTGCTAAAATGGCGGTGGGGTTCTTTGAGACCACCACAGAGGAATATCAGGGCTACTATACGGATGTACCCGAGAACGCCTGGTTTACCGAGTATGTGGAAGCCGCCAGTCGGGTAGGCCTGATCCAGGGCTTTGAGGACGGCACCTATCGGCCGGATACAAACATCACCCGCGCCCAGGCCTGCGTGATTGTCAATCGCGCCCTGAACCGCAAGCCTGACAAGAATCATCTGCTGCCCGAGCGCGAGATGATCGTCTGGCCCGATATGGACGAGGACGACTGGTTCTACGCCGATATGATGGAGGCAACCAATAGCCATGACTATGTGTGGAAGACCCGCAATGGCAAGGCCAAAGCTTACGAGGAGTGGACCGAGAAGCTGCCGCAGCGTGATTGGGCGGCCTTTGAGAACATGTGGGCTGACGCTCATTCCGCTCCTGGCGGCGAGGTCGTAAAAAACTAAGAGCAAACTAGATGGTGAGACACTGACCCGAACACAGACAAGCATAAACGGCCCTCTTCTACAGGGCCGTTTATGTTCTTTTCCGACTTACGGTCAGGCGGCATGTTCAGAAGGGGACCAGCAGAGCATTGGGGCGTTTCTCAAGTTTTTTTCGCCCGTTTAGAACCTGGACCTCATATCCATAACATTGCCGGAGACGCTAACGGCTTTAGAAAAAGATATACGGTCTTTCCGTGTGCTCAAGTTCATAGAGAAACCCCACTCGTAAACAAATGCTTACGAGTGGGGTTTGGTACGCCCGACTGGATTCGAACCAGCGGCCTTCAGAGTCGGAGTCTGACGCGCTATCCAACTGCGCCACGGGCGCGTATTCATGATGTTCAACCAGACATCTTTTGATAGTATACCAGAGTTTGAACCGTGTGTAAAGCCCTTTCTTAGAAAATTTTTTCAACAAAAGGATTGTTAAAAAAATTGACAACTTGCCGGTTTTGAGCTAAACTATTCCTAATAGAGCAATATGAAAAAAGTGGATTTTCAGATATCGTTCAATGAGGAGTGACCAAGGTTGAAGAAGGAGAATATCTCTGATGCAGTAATCAGGCGGCTGCCCCGGTACTACCGGCAGCTGACAGAGCTTTGCGGACGCGGGGTTGTGCGGATTTCGTCCCATTCGTTAGGTCAGGAAATGAACATCACAGCCTCACAAATCCGGCAGGATTTCAGCTGTTTTGGCGAGTTTGGCCAGCAGGGGTATGGATATAATGTGGAGGAGTTGCGAACGGAAATCGGCCATATTTTAGGGGTGGACAAGGATCACCACCTGATTATGATCGGCGTGGGTAACTTGGGACGTGCTTTGCTGCAAAATTTTCGCTTCTCACAAACAGGCTTTACCGTGGACGCGGCATTCGATGTGGCGCCCTCTGTGATTGGCACAGTGGTCAACGGGGTGTCTATCTACTCCATGGATACGTTGGAGGAGTATATTCGCAGCCATAACATTGATGTCGTAGTATTAACCATTCCACAGGCTGTGGCACAGGAAACGGCCAGCCGGCTGATTCAGCTTGGAATCCACGGCTTCTGGAATTTTACCAATGTGGAGCTGTCTAGCCCAAACCCGGATGTGAAATTTGAAAATATTCATTTTGCGGACAGCTTGCTGACCTTAAGCTATCGAATTGCCAACCGTTAATGCCGGTTTGTCCGGCCTGCCGAGAGAAAGGCTTATCTTATGATGAAAAAACTGATGATGTTAATACCAGCCTGTGCGCTGTTAGCGGTTGCTGCGCTGGCAGCAGGCGGCATAGAGGACCCCTTGGCTTCCTTGTCCTACCTGACTGGCACTTTTACCACAACCGTCCATGCGCAGGTGGACCAGCGGCTGGATGCCTCTGACCAGGAGTTGTTGGCCAGCGCAGCAAGCGGCACCCTGACGGCGGAGGGGACAGATCAATGGGTGGAGACCCGTTTAAAGGAAGGCGATATTTTACAGGGTTCTACGGGGACCAGCGTACTGCTGCTGGCCGGGGGCGGCCAAGTCACCTATACAACAGGCGCCGTGGTGGATGTTACCTCCGGGAAAGAGGTGGCCAGCGGAACGGCCCTGCAGGCGGACCACCGCTATATGGTAGCAGAGGACACGACTGCGATGTTCATTGTCACAACCAAGACGGCGGTGGTCCAATATCAGGGTGGCGGCAGTATAGCAGCATCTAGTACGGTGGATTATAATGCTATGGCGGCGGCACTGAAGCAGTTGAATTTGTTCCGTGGAACGCTTACCGGTTATGGTGAGGGCTATGATTTGGAGTTAGCTCCCACCCGGCTGCAGGCGCTCATTATGTTTATCCGGGTGCTGGGAGAAGAAGACGCGGCGCTGGCCTGGAGCGGCACGACACCCTTTACCGATATAGCCAAGGGCTCTCAGGCGGAAAAATATGTGGGCTATGCCTATGAAAAGGGCTACACCAACGGCTTTAGCGCAACGCAGTTTAAACCGGGCAATGCTGTAAATGCGTACCAATATACCGAGTTCATTCTCAGGGCAATGGGCTATAGCTCCTCTTCTAATACCAATCTGGCAGACACGCTGAACCGAGCGCGGATTGCCGGTGTGCTGACGGCCGGAGAAGCTGCCGCGCTGCAGACCGGAAAGTTTTTGCGGGCGGATTTGGTGTATGTTTCCTACTATGCACTGGAGGCCACGATGCCGGATGGCGCACAGACCTTGGGCCAAGTGTTAATCAGTAAGGGAATTTTTACTGAGGAAGCATGGGCTGGCGCACAGAGCTTGGTGAAGAGCCAGAGAATGTAATTTTTAAACGCACCCATGGACGCAGACCGCATATGATGGTTTGAGACCGCTCAAGACGGTCAAAACTTCATAGGAGGTCCCCATATGTGCAATAACGGCTTTGGCGGCGGCAACTGCTGCTGGATCATCATCCTGCTGATCATCATCTGGTGCTGCTGCGGCAACAACAGCGGCTGCGGCAATAACTGTGGCTGTGGCGGCGGCAACTGTGGCTGCAACAACAATCCCTGCTGCTAATCCTTCATAAGAGAATGAACGCCCCGGGGCCTATGGCCCCGGGGCGCCCTTCCTAGACGGCACAAAAGTAAGCGGGGAGGGGTGACAGGGGTGGAGCGGGCATGGTATAATAGACATATAGCGAGTGCTGCAGCGGCATCACTTGCCTGTGTGACGCTATGGCAGAAAAGGGCCGTGATACGGCGCCCCCGAAGAGTAGGAATCCCAGCGCTGTTGCGAGGCCGGCGGCACATCCCGTCCGGCGTTTCTGGAGCTGGTGGAGGAGCCGCAAGGAAATGATGATTTGAAAGTACAATAAGGAGTACCACATGGAAAACCACTTTGAACCCCATTTTACCAATGACCAGCTGCGTTCGATCAGCTCCATCGGCCTGGCACATATGGGCGACGCGGTGTTTGAGGTCCTGGTGCGGGAATGGCTCTGCGCTCACGGCAAGGCTACCGGCAGAGGTCTCCATCAGGCCACAATCCGGCTGGTATGTGCAGAGTCCCAGGCAGAAAAGGCAAAAAGTATTCTGCCGCTGTTGACAGAGGAAGAGGCGGCGGTCTTTAAGCGGGGGCGCAACGCCCAAGTCCATACGGTTCCCAGCCATGCCAGCCGTGCGCAGTATCGTGAGGCTACAGCCTTGGAGGCACTTTTTGGCTGGCTGTATTTGAGTGGACAGCGGGAACGGGTTAACGAACTATTTTCCAGAATGATGGAGGAGCATAACTGATGGCACTGGATGCAATTTGTTTGCAGGCAATCCTGGAAGAACTGCGGCCAAAGCTGCTGGGACTGCGGGTAGACAAGGTTCAGCAGCCTAGCCGGGACCAGCTGATCTTGCTGCTGCGTGGAAATCGTCTGCTGCTCAATGCCGGTGCCAATGCGCCTCGCATTCAACTCACGGAGCTGGTACGGGAGAATCCAGCAGAGCCGCCAATGTTTTGTATGCTGCTGCGCAAACACTTAGTGGGTGGCAAGGTAGCGGAGATCATCCAGCCGGCGCTGGAACGTCTGGTTCGGCTGGAGCTGGATATCACAGACGAATTTGGACGTGTCGGCCGCCGGACGCTGGTGCTGGAGGCGATGGGCCGGCGGTCCAACCTGATTTTGTTAGACGGGGAGGGCCGCATCATCGACTGCCTGCGCCGGGTAGACGCAGATATGTCCGCGCAGAGACAGGTGCTTCCGGGGCTATACTACCAGATGCCTTCTGGAACGGGCCGTCTTCCGATCATTGAGGAAATGGAAGAGAGCTTTTTGGACAAGCTGTCCGCGGCCAATCCAGAGCGGCAGCTGGATGCCTTTTTATTGGACCATTATTTTGGCCTTTCGCCGCTGATGGCTCGTGAGCTTGCTTATCGGGCAACTGGAGAGACGGACAGCAGAATTTTCGCGCTGGGCCCAGATGGCGGGAAGCGCTTTTGGAAGACCGTTTCTGAACTTTTGGATATTATCAAGGAAAAAAACTTTACACCGATTTGCCTAAGAAAAGAAGGCTTGGCGGCGGAATTTGCATGTATTCCGATCCGGCAGTACGGAGCAGCGATGGAGCTTGTGCCATACGAGAGCTTTTCCGCCCTGTTGGATGATTTTTATGCGGTGCGGGAGCAGCAGGAGAGAACTAATCAACGGGGAGCAGATTTGATTCGGACAGTCACCACCGTTCGGGACCGACTGCGGCGAAAGCTGGCTCAGCAGGAGCGAGACTATCTGGAGACGCAGAATCGGGATCATCTGAGAATCTGTGGTGACTTAATCACGGCGAACCTCTATCGGATGGAACGGGGGAAGGGCCAGCTGGTATGTGAGAACTTCTATGATGAGGCGGGCGGAACCATTTCCATCCCCTTGGACCCACTGCTGACGCCTCAGCAAAATGCGGCCAAGTACTACAAACGGTATGCCAAGGCCAAGAGCGCCGAGCATCACCTTCAGGAGCAGATGGAGATTGCCCGCCGGGATATTGCCTATATGGAGAGTGTTCTGGAGGCAATTCAGCATGCAGAGACGGAACAGGATTTTCTGGATATCCGCGCAGAACTGCGGGAGGGAGGCTTCCTGAAAAAGCAGGGGAAAAAGGAGATCAGGCGCGCCGCGAGGCCCCGCCAATTCCGCACCAGCAGCGGCTTTCGGGTGCTGGTGGGCCGCAACAACCGTCAGAATGATCAGCTGACAATGAAAGAGGCAGACTATCGGGATATCTGGCTTCATACGCAGAAAATCCACGGCTCTCATGTTATCCTGCGTACAGCGGGCAGAGAGGTGGATGCTGATACGCTGGTGGAGGCGGCGAAAATTGCGGCGTATTATTCTCAGGCCCGGGAGAGCGGAAATGTTCCCGTGGACTATACGCAGGTGAGATATGTTAAAAAACCGGCCGGGGCTCGCCCTGGTATGGTCACGTATCAGGCCTATCAGACGGTGTACGTCACGCCGGAGGAAGCCCTGATTCAAAGGTTGAAAGAATCATAGGAGTATTCAAAAAAACCATCGGACAACCGGTGGTTTTTTTGCGGAATCTTGACGCTCTTTTGTGCAGGTTGCCTCTTGCAAAGAGTGGAGAAAAGCGTACAATCAAGGTCTCAGAAAAGGAGGAACGGATATGACCTATCGCTTTTTGATGGACTTGGCATTGATTCTGCTAAGTACAAAGCTGCTTGGGATGCTCACGAAGAAGATCCAGATGCCCCAAGTGGTGGGAGCGCTGCTGGCTGGATTAATTCTAGGCCCTGCAATGCTGAATATCCTTTCAGAGACAGAATTTATCACCCAACTCAGTGAGCTGGGAGTCATTGTGCTGATGTTTTCAGCTGGTATGGGAACGAACATTCAGGATTTGAAAAACAGCGGCAAGGTAGGTTTTCTGGTGGCCCTGCTGGGTGTAGTAGTGCCCTTGGTGATGGGAACAGGCCTTGCCTGGATTGCCAACATCACCGGCATGATTCAGAGCAGCGGATTTTTGGAAGATGTGTTTGTGGGAACTGTGCTGACGGCGACTTCTGTCAGCATTACGGTGGAAACGCTCAAGGAAATGGGAAAGCTGGATACGAAGGTGGGCAATACCATTCTGGCGGCGGCGCTGATAGACGATGTACTTGGGCTGATTGCACTGACTGTTGTCAGCAGTTTGGCCGGCGGCCAGGAGAGTATTTTGCTGGTTTTGGCAAAAATTATCCTCTTCTTCGTATTTTCCGGCGTGGTGGGACTTGGAGCCAAGCGGTTTTTCTGCTGGTTCATGGGGCTGGATCATGGACGTGACCGCCGCCGCTATCCGGTATTGGCCTTTGTACTGTGCCTGGTTATGGCCTACTGTGCTGAGGAGTTCTTTGGCGTTGCGGATATAACCGGTGCATATGTGGCGGGGCTGGTGATTTCCTGCACGCCCAAGGCCACTTATATTCAATCTAAATTCGAGCCGCTCAGTTTCCTGCTGCTGACGCCGGTATTTTTTGCCAGTGTCGGTATTCAAGTGGAAATATCAGGCTTGACCGGCAGCTTGGTGCTGTTCTCCGTACTGCTGCTGTTGATCTCTGTGATCTCCAAGATGCTGGGCTGCGGCTTAGGGGCGAAGCTCTGCGGCTTTACCGGCGGTGAGAGCATGCAGGTGGGTGTTGGTATGGTGTGCCGCGGAGAGGTAGCCTTGATTGTTGCCAATCGCGGATTGTCTCTGGGTGTTTTGTCTGCTGCTATGATGACTCCTGTCATTATCACGGTTGTGGGCGGCACCATCCTGACGCCGATTATGCTGAAGCTGGCATTTCGCAAGGAGGGGAAAAGTGCCATTCAGGAGACTGGCCTGGTGGACCACTACGACAAGATGGAACAGTTGGATATTGTCTCTGAAAAGCTTTTACAAGAGGATCAGGAATATATGGAAGAGAGAAAAGATTAAAAGATTTGCACAGGGTCAACAAGGGCCGGCTCATAGAGCCGGCCCTTGTTACATATCAAAGGAATCGGGGCTGTCAAACAGCGCCGTGAGCATGTCCGGTTTCCCGGTCGGAACGGAACAAAAGCGTGATGCACCAAAGACCGGCCAGACCGACCAGGCCGAAGATAATGCGGGACAAAAGGGCCAGCTGTCCGCCGAACAAATAAGCCACTGTGTCAAAACCGAACAGGCCGATGCCACCCCAGTTGAGCGCACCGATAATGACGAGAGCCAATGCAATTTTATCAAGGATCATTGTGAAGCCTCCTTTCTCACTCAGAGTTTCATGGATAGGTTGCCCCAACGCTCCAAAGAGCATGTATGGCAAAATCCGTTTTCTAAAAGCACGGAAAATTTTGAAATCGCATTGAAAGGAGGAACGGGGTATTGTATAATCATATCCAGACAAGCTGCGCTTTGGAAAGTGCGCGAATTTATGAGATAAGGGGAACATCTATGAATATCGTATGCCTGGATATGGAAGGCGTTTTAGTGCCGGAGATTTGGATTGCGTTTGCAGAGGCCAGTGGAATTCCGCAGCTGCGGCGGACGACCCGAGACGAGCCGGACTATGATAAACTGATGCGCTACCGCCTTGAAATTTTAAAAGAGCACGGCTTGGGCCTGCCGGAGATTCAGGCCACCATTGCAAAAATTGATCCGCTGCCGGGAGCCAAGGCATTTTTGGACGAACTGCGGACACTCACACAGGTGATTATTTTAAGCGATACCTTTGAAGAATTTGCAAAGCCCCTGATGGAAAAGCTGGGGTGGCCCACCATTTTCTGCAACTCGCTGGAGGTGGCGGAGAGCGGCGAGATCACGGGGTATCGGATGCGCTGCGAAAAATCCAAATTGACCACGGTCAAGGCTCTGCAGTCCATTGGGTATGAAACCATTGCCAGCGGCGACAGCTTCAACGACCTGGGGATGATTCAGGCCAGCAAAGCGGGTTTCCTTTTTAAAAGCACAGAGGCGATCAAGGCAGACCATCCAGAGCTGCCAGCCTATGAAGAGTTCGGGGATTTGCTGGCGGCCATCAGGGCGGCGCTGTAACACTGTCTGGCTACAGGGACGGAATCTGCCCATGATGCGGTGCTCTAAATAGGACCCGCTCTATATTCTGGAGACTCTGCTGAATTCCTTCCGGGAGAGCGGCCCGCGCTGGAGGGAGTGGGGCAGTGCCGGTCTGCAATGGCCATAACACTCGCGGAATGAGAAAATATGAAAGAAAAGAGGCGATGTAAGATGAATCAATCGTTTGAGAAGTTGGGTTTTTATCCGGCAGATATTCTCCTGCCCAAAGATGTGGATATGACCAAATGGGCGGTTGTGGCTTGTGATCAGTTTACCTCACAGCCGGAGTATTGGCAGGCGGTGGAGGACACGGTGGGGAACGCACCCTCCACGCTGCGGCTGATTCTGCCGGAGGCAAAGCTGAATGATCCGGATGTGGAGCAGTCTATCGCGGATATCAACTCTACCATGGAGCAGTATCTGGAAAGCGGCGTATTCCAGACCTTATCGGATTCTCTTCTCTACATGGAGCGTACGCAATCTGATGGTAAGATCCGCCACGGGTTGATTGGCATGATCGATTTGGAACAGTATGATTTTACCCCTGGCTCCGGCGCCCTGATCCGGGCCACAGAGGGCACGGTGCTCTCCCGAATTCCGCCCCGGGTGCGGGTGCGGGAGCATGCTCCCATCGAGCTGCCTCACGTTATGCTACTGATTGACGATCCGGATCGGACCGTAATCGCCCCCCTCACCGCCGCCAGCGGTGAGATGGAGAAGGTGTATGACTTTGAGCTTCAGCAGGGAGGCGGCCACCTGCGGGGATGGAAGCTGACGGACATCCAGATGGACGGCGTGGCGGCGGCACTGGAAGGCCTTTGTACCGATGCTGAAATGCAGAAGAAATACGGACTGAGCGGTGCTGCGCCGCTGCTTTTTGCCGTTGGGGACGGTAACCACTCCCTTGCCACGGCCAAGCAGTGCTATGAGAATCTGAAGAAGGTTACACCAGAGAGCCAGTGGGGGACTCTGCCGGCCCGCTACGCGCTGGTGGAGGTAGTCAATAACCACGATCACGCCCTGCAATTCGAGCCGATTCACCGGGTGCTTTTCGGTGTTCAACCAGATCAGGTCCTGGAGGCATTCAAGTCCTTCTACCCAGAGGCCTATGAGGGTCGTGGTGAGGGACATGTGATTGCTTATACCTGCGCAGAGCACACCGGTTTCCTCACCGTTCCAAATCCTAAGGTTCAGCTGGCTGTGGGGACCCTTCAAACCTTCCTGGACGCGTATGTTCAGGAATACGGCGGCGAAGTTGACTACATTCACGGCGACGATGTCACCGACGAGTTGGGGGCCAAGGCAGGTAATATCGGCTTCAAGCTGCCGGCCATGGGAAAAGAGCAGCTCTTTAAAACTGTGATGACGGATGGCGTTCTGCCCCGTAAGACTTTCTCTATGGGTCACGCTCAGGATAAGCGGTATTATGTAGAGGCACGGAGAATCAAGTAGGAGACCGGCATTTCCCCGGAGAATTTTTTCTCCGGGGGCTTTTATTTTTTTATTCGATGTGTTAAAATATA
This sequence comes from Pusillibacter faecalis, assembly GCF_018408705.1. Taxonomy (GTDB): domain Bacteria; phylum Bacillota; class Clostridia; order Oscillospirales; family Oscillospiraceae; genus Oscillibacter; species Oscillibacter faecalis. The sequence continues at coordinate 416,686 of NZ_AP023421.1, read as the reverse complement.
ACAAAAAGGAGGCGAAGGTACAACCGGAGTCTTGTTGAAGTTCACATTACGGGAGAAAGGAGTACGCCATGCTCGCATTTCTTGTGGATGCCGCTTATTTGGTGGGAGGATTGCTGGGGATTCTTTTGCTGCTACTACCGTTCCTGGGATTGCTGGCCGTGTGCGTGATCTATCTGATGTTTGATATCATCGAGGGCTTCCGGAAAAGACGGGGTCTGCCCTGAAAAGTTGCGTCGGCCGGGACTGCGGAAAACGCAGTCCCGGCTTTCCTTTTTCATTTGAGTATGCTACACTGTTGCTGTGAATGGGGGAACGAATATGGGGACGCAACAGGCTCTGGCCAAAGTGAATCTGGCCCTGGATATTCTAGGTGCCCGCCCGGATGGCTATCATGAGCTGCGAATGGTCATGCAGACAGTCTCGCTCCATGATACTGTGAGTGTTCAGGAGACGGAGGGAGACTTTACACTCCATGTGGACGGGGAGTCTTTTCGGCCCGGAGAAACCTCTATGGAGGAGCGGGCGGCGGAGGCATTTTTCCGGGCGGTGGGCCGTTCCATGCCAGGCATTTCAGTCACACTGAAAAAACGGATTCCCGCCTATGCGGGGCTTGGCGGCGGCAGCGCGGATGTGGCAGCAGTGCTTCGAAGTCTGCGGCAGCAATACTGTCCGGACATGCCAGAGGCGGAGTTGGAGCGAATTGGACTTACTGTGGGAAGCGACGTCCCTTTCTGCATTCGGGGCGGTACCGCCTTGGCAGCGGGGCGAGGGGAGCGACTGACGGATCTGCCGCCGTTGCCACCATGCTGGCTGGTCCTCTGCAAGCCGTCCTTTGGGATTCCCACGCCGGAACTGTTTGCCTTGGCGGATACGAGACAATACCTGCGGCGCCCTGATATTGAAGGGATGCATCTTGCCTTGCGGCAGGGATATTTGGAGGGGATTGCGGCAAAACTCTGCAATGTGTTTGAAGAGTTGCTTCCGCCGCAATATAAGGAGGTATTTGTCATCAAGGAACGGCTTCTAACGCTGGGGGCGTTGAATGCCTCTATGAGCGGGTCTGGTCCCACAGTCTTTGGAATTTTCCGCAGCCAGGAGACGGCGGAGAGAGCGGCACAGGCATTGGAGCGGGAGTATACAAAGACTTATCTAGCGGAGCCGGTGGGGAAATTTCAGGTATAAAAGAGGGGTCAACCATGTGGTTTTTCTTTGCGCTGCTGTCGGCGGTTTTTGCCGCAGCCACATCTATTTTGGCTAAGGTCGGTATGAACGGCGTTAATTCCAACCTGGCTACGGCCCTGCGGACCGTGGTGGTGCTGGCCATGGCATGGGTCATGGTGTTTTTGACAGACGCCCAGGGGGGCATTGGCTCCATCAGCAGAAGAAGCTGGCTCTTTTTAATCCTGTCGGGCCTTGCCACCGGAGCCTCCTGGCTTTGTTATTTCCGGGCGCTGCAAATGGCAGAGGTCTCTAAAGTGATGCCTGTGGATAAGCTCAGCGTAGTGATTACGCTGCTCATGGCAGTGGTGTTTTTGCAGGAAAAGCTCACGGCAAGGTCCCTGACTGGCGCACTGCTGATCACAGTAGGAACTGTGCTTATGGCCCTATAAGCAAAGCCACGGGAGTGGAAATATAGAGACCTGCCCGCAAAAAACGGTATAAAAGGCTGATTTTCTGTCCATGATTACCAAAAGCCCGGCAACGGGCATACATGGGAAAGGACAGAGAACATATGAAAACTACAGTAAAACGGAAACTGAAAGTTTGGGAAATCGCTCTGTTGGTGGGGCTGGCCATATTTTTGATCTCCGGCGCGCTGGCCCTGCAGACGCAGGAGCAGTTGTCGGATAAGGTGGTGCGGCTCCATGTTCTGGCCAATTCGGATTCCGAGGAGGACCAAGCGCTGAAGCTGCTGGTTCGAGATGCGATCCTAGAGCGGGCAGAGGACTTGTTATCCAAGTCCGGGGACCGGGAAGAGGCGGAAGGACTTTTGCGGGGACGACTGTTGGAGTTTGAACAGGTCGCGGCGGCGGTAATTGCGCAGGCCGGGTACGACTATCCGGTGCGCGTGGAATTGGAGGACACGCAATTTCCCACCAAGGAGTACGACGGTTTTACACTGCCGGCTGGAGAATACTTGGCGCTGCGGGTTTTGATCGGTGAAGCGAAGGGCCAGAATTGGTGGTGTGTGGTATTCCCGCCGCTTTGTACAACGGCCAGCGTGGAAGTGCCTGCCTCTGCGCTGGAGGCGGGGCTCTCTGAAGAGGAAGTTCGCCTGATCACAGAGGAAAATACCGGGTATGTGCTGAAATTCAAGGCCGTGGAGTGGTGGCAGCAGGCGAAACAGATGTGGAGTGAGTGGACATGAGATGGGCAGAGCCGGTACTGGCTGTGCGGGACTTGCGCAGGTCTCTGGAATTCTATGAGAGAGTCCTGGGGCTGGAAGTGGTCCGGGATTTTGGCAGCCACGCAGCCTTGACAGGTGGACTTGCTTTACAGAGCTTGGAAAGCTGGGCAGAACTTCTGGATAAAACTCCCGAGGACCTTTGGCCAGGCGGTTTTGGCGGCGAGGTCTACTATGAGGCGGAGAATTTTGACGACTTCTTGACCGAACTCTCCCGGCATCCCGAGACAGAGTTGGTTCACCCGGTGAGGGAGCATCGCTGGGGCCAGCGGGTGGCGCGGCTGTACGACCCGGACCGCCATATCATTGAGGTGGGCGAGTCTATGGCTCAGGTGGCCCGCCGTTTTTTTGACAGCGGACTCAATACGGAAGGTGTGGCCCGCCGGATGGAAATCCCACTGGAGATGGTCCGGACGCTGCTGAAACAGGAATAAAACTCCTCTCCGGTTATCTCCGGAGGGGAGTTTTTTCTCAGAAGCGGCGGGTATAGGACTCAATATCAAATTCCATCAGGCGCGTGTCGCGTTTTAAATACAGCGGATGATGGGGATGTCCAGATTTCAATGGCGGTCCGGCGGTGTACCAGACTGCGCCCGCCGCCATACCGTCCTCCAGGAAATCCCGCACGCAGTCCATCAGATAGCTGCGCTTTTCAATAATGCTGCCCCAGGCGGCCCAGACAGCTGGTTGACCAGAGAGGGAGAGCAGGTATTGAAAAGCCTTTCGGTTTTCCCTATGGAGCTGCCGGTTGCACACTGGCTCCATGTCATCGGGACGGGTAGCCCGCTGGGCATAGACATTGAACATCAAAAAACTATCATAGCCGTTGGCCAGGGCAATGCGCTGTACGGACTGCAGTGTGGGGTCCAAGGCATCCGGCGCGGCGGTGGAGGGATTGAGGCCTACACAGATCAAGGGGGCTGCCCCACGGGTACCCAGGATGTACCGGTAGTCGGAATAGGTACTAGGGACGTACAGCCAGCGGCTCACATCATATTCCGGCGAGGGCCGCAGTGCGGCCTCCAGCGCCGGCGTAAAGAGCTCCAGGGGCAAGGCGTCGGTGGTGGTCTGGGGAATGTGCATAGCAGGGCCTCCATGTTTCGGCATTTTTTTCAGGATAGCACAGCGGCGAAAAAAAGGCAACAGGGCTGTTGCCGTGGAAAAAAGTATGATACAATACCGGCAGGGATTACATATCCTCATCAAGAGGCACGAACAGGTACTTTGAAGCTGCTGCGCAGTAGCGGCAAAGCAGCCATTGTATATGGACTTTACCAATCCATGCTTTGTACCTGTGATACCATGCACAGCAGTAGACCGCGATCGCTGCGGACAAACTGCAGGTGGAAGAGAAAGCGCCGGCGGTGGAAAGAGAGTTCACACCGCTGCTTTGCTTTATAGAAAAATCATCACCGAAAGGAGGCTCCGCCGCATGCTGACGATTTTGATGGGCCGGGCCAGAACGGGAAAATCAGATACGGTGCTCCGGCGGATTGCTGGATCTAAAGATCAGCAAATCCTGCTGGTGCCGGAGCATGCCTCCCATCAGGCGGAGCTGGACCTTTGCCGCTCCTGCGGCCCGACGGCCAGCCGCCATGCCGAGGTACTGAGTTTCCGGCGGCTGGGGGATCGCGTGGCTCAGATCACAGGCGGCGCCGCTCAGGTGACACTGGACGCAGGCGGTAAACTATTGAACCTGCAAAAAGCGCTGTTGGATGTTGTAACCGGCCTGACCGTATATCGTCGGCCCTCCCAGAAATCCGCCTTCTTGCAGCAGTTGCTGGATCTCTTTGATGAGCTGAGGTGTTATGAGGTCTCGCCGGAGGCCCTTTACAAAACCGCACAGAAGCTGGCTGCTCGGGACAAGCTGACGGACCTCAGCCTGATTTACGGTGCCTATGAGATGCGGCTGTATCGCCCCGGTTTTGATGCCCGGGACCGGATGAGCAAGCTGTGCGACCAATTGGAATCTTCCGGCTATGCAAAGGGGAAGGACCTCTATCTCGATGGCTTTACATATTTCACGGCTCAGGAGCGGCGGGTCATTGAAATCCTGATGCGGCAGGCTCGCTCTGTCACTGTGACACTGCTGGGAGAGCCGGAGAGCCGGGAAGAAATCTTTCAGGCATCCTGGAAGACAGTAGGACAGCTGCGCCGTCTGGCGGAGCGCGCCGGCTGCCCTGTAGAGCTGGAAACGCTGAGCAGGGAGGGGGCCTCCCCACTGGACCATCTGGAGCAATATTGTTTTGGAGAAACGGTTCCTTTTGACGGGAACAGTGAGGCCATCCGGCTGCGGGAGGCGGACAACGCCTTTTCCGAGGTGGAGCAGACGGCGGCGGACATCCTGCGGCTGGTGGCAGCGGGAAAATGCCGGTTCCGGGACATCACAGTTGCCGCCAGGAACATGGAGGACTATGAGGGGATCATCGAGGCCGTCTTTGAGCGCTACGGAATTCCTGCCTACCTCAGCCGCCGCAGCGATATCCTGGAAAAGCCGGTGCTCAGTCTGCTGACAGGGGTCCTGGCATCCATCACCAATGGCTATGAGTACGACGACATGTTCCGCTGGCTGAAAACCGGCCTCGCAGGACTGACGGTGGAGGAGTGCGACCGGTTGGAAAACTATGTGCTGAAGTGGGAGATCCACGGGCAGATGTGGCTGCGGGATATCGACTGGACGGAGAACCCGGATGGCTATGGCGCGCCTTGGGACGAGCGGAGGCAGGCGGAGCTTCATGAGGTCAACGCGCTGCGACGCCGGGTCCGGGAGCCACTTTCACGTTTGGCGGAGGGCCTGCGGACCCAGGAGAGCGCTGGGGGAAAGATCGACGCGCTTTATGGCTTCATGGAGGAGCTGGGGCTCCAGGCGGCTTTGGATGCCCAGATGCGTGCTCAGGCCGCAGGCGGGCGGCTCCAAGATGCGGAGGAGACGGCCCAGCTCTGGGAGATACTGTGCGGTGTGCTGGACCAGTTTGTAGAGATTTTGGGCGGGGAGTCTATGGGGCTGGAGGAATTTGTGAGGCTCTTCTCTCAGGTCCTGACTCAGTACAGCGTGGGAACCATCCCGGTATCTTTGGATCAGGTGTCCGTCAGCGGGATTGCGCGCAACGACCGCCACACGGCCAAGTACCTCTTCCTGTTGGGGGCGAACGATCATGTCCTTCCCAGCGTGAGTCAGGGCGGCGGCATCCTGAACGAGGACGACCGGGAGGAGCTGGCGCAGCTGGGGGTCCGGCTGGCACCCTCCGGCGTGGAGCAGCTGGGGATTGAGCTTCAGAATCTCTACGCGGCTCTGGCCCAGCCCACGGCGGGACTGACGGTGAGCTATCCGCTGACAGATGTCTCCGGCGCGGAGCTGTGGCCTGCTTTTGTGGTGGACCGTCTGAGAGAACTGTTTCCCACCCTGCGGGTAGAGCAGGAAGATGGTGAAAAGGGGTATCGCTTAACAGCAAAACTTCCGGCACTGGAGGCGGCGGGACAGGTTCCCGAGGGGAAGCTCTGGAGCTATTTTGCTCAGCGCCCTGCTTTTGCAAAGCGCCTGCGCGCCATGGAGCGGGCAGCGCGGCTGAAGCGGGGAAGTCTCTCCCGGCAGGCGGTCCGGCTCTTGTATGGAGATCGAATTTCCATGACCGCTTCCCGGCTGGAACGGCTGCGCTCTTGTCACTTTGCCTATTTCATGGAGTACGGCCTGCGGGCGAAGCCCCGGGAGCCGGCGTCCTTTGACGCGCCGCAGATTGGCACGTTTCTGCACTTTCTCCTGGAACATGTCACCCGGGATGTGCTGACACTAGGCGGCTTTTCCCAGGTGGGAGAGGAGGAGCTCCATGCCTTGGTCCGAACCTATATCGACCGATATGTGGAGGAGGAGCTCCACAACTTCCAGTCGCGGAACGCCCGCTTCCGCTATCTCTTTGCCCGCCTGCGCAATATGGCCTACGCGGTGGTGGACCAGGTGGCGGAGGAGCTGCGGCACTCGGATTTTGTGCCGCTGGCCTTTGAGCTCTCTTTCGGAGAAAATGGAGCCCTGCCATCCGTGGTAATTTCCGAGCCAGATGGAGTGCTGCGGGTCGGCGGTAAGGTGGACCGGGTGGACGGCTGGATTCGGGATGGGAAGCTGTACCTGCGGGTGGTGGACTATAAGTCCGGCAAGAAGGCATTTGACCTCGCGGCGGTGAAAATGGGGCTGGACATTCAGATGCTGCTCTACCTGTTTGCCCTGCAAAAAGAAGGAACGTCCTATTTTGGCCGGGAGGTTGAGCCGGCAGGTGTGTTGTATCTTCCGGCGCGGGACGAGATTTTGTCCACGGAGCGGAACATCCCGCCGGAGAAGCTCCAGCTAGAGCGAGAGAAACAACTGCGGCGCTCTGGGCTGCTGCTGGCGGAACCTGCGGTGCTACAGGCCATGGAGCATGAATCGCTGACAGAGCCCCATTACCTCCCCCTGCGGGTAGGGCGGGACGGACAGCTCTCCGGCAGTATTGCCTCGGCGGCGCAGCTTGGGAAACTGGGGCGGTATGTGGACAGGCTTCTCCACCAGATTGCGGAGGAAATCCGTCAGGGAAACATTGACGCAGATCCCTGCTGCCACAGCGAGGAGGACAGCTTCTGCCAGTACTGCGACTGGGCAGCCGCCTGTCATTTCCAGGACGGGCGGGACAGTGACCGCCTGCGCTATATTCTGCCTGTGAAGGCCGAAGAGTTCTGGCAAACCCTGGAGGAGGACCTATGACGAAACTGACATTGACTCCCCAGCAGCGGGAAGTGGTACAAAACCGGGGCGGAAGCCTCCTGGTGTCTGCCGCCGCAGGCTCCGGCAAGACGAAGGTCCTAGTGGAGAGGCTGTTCCTCTACGTAACGGAGGAGCACTATAACATTGATGATTTCCTGATGATTACCTATACGAAGGCGGCTGCGGCGGAGCTGAGGGGCAAAATCGCCTCGGAGCTTTCCAAGCGGCTGGCGGAGGCGCCGGGGGACCCGCATTTGAAACGGCAGCTTTTGCGGGTCTATCAGGCGGACATCAAGACGGTAGACGCATTCTGCACGGCGCTTTTGAGAGAAAACACCTACCTTCTGGCCAGGGAGGGAGACCATCACGCTCTGACACCGGACTTTCGGGTGCTGGATGAGAGCGAGGCCAGACTGGTGCGCCAGCGGGTTTTGAACCGGACGCTGGAGCGCTTTTATGACGAGCTGAACCCGGGGCGGGAGCAGCTGGCGGACACCCTTGGCGCCGGCCGGGATGACAGCCGCCTTGCAGAGCTGGTGCTGGAGCTGTATGAAAAGCTCCAAAGCCACGCCTCTCCGGAGGGCTGGCTGGAGGAAAACCAAACGGCCTGGAGGCACCTGGATGTGCCTTTTGATAAGACACCCTACGCCCGGGAGCTGCTGGCCATGGTGCGGCGGAAAGCCGGATACTGGGCGAACACATTACAAAAGGGAGCTACGCGTGCTGCGGCAGACGCGGCACTCATGGCTGGATATGGGGAGAAATTCCTGATATCAGCACAGAGCTTTTTGAATTTGGCAAATTCCTTAAACTGGGAAGCTGCCCGCCAAGCGGCAGAGCAGATGGAATTTCCACGGCTGTCCACGCCCAAAGGCCGCAAGGATGACCCGTTGGTGACGACATTGAAGCGGATTTGGGAGCTTTGCAAGACGGAGTGGAAGAAGTTGGACGCGCTCCTTGGCGTCAGCGGAGAGGAGGCTATGGAGGACTTGCGGGCCATGGCGCCGGCTATGCTCGCGCTCATCGAGCTGACGGCGGAGTTTGCCGGGGCCTACCGAGCAGAAAAGCTGCGGCTGAACGCTGCTGATTTCTCAGATCAGGAGCATCTGGCGCTGCGGCTGCTGGTAAGTGAGGACGGCAGAGCCACGGAGCTGGGGCAAACAGTGGCGGCGCGGTACCGGGAGATTTTAGTAGATGAGTACCAGGACACCAACGAAGTACAAAACGCCATCTTCCAGGCAGTGTCCCGGGATGGCCAGAATATCTTTACCGTGGGTGATGTCAAACAGAGCATCTACCGCTTCCGGCTGGCGGACCCCACCATTTTCCTGGAAAAATATAACCGGTTTCCTTCCTGGGAGAACGCAAAGGATGGGGAGGAGCGGAAAATCCTGCTCTCCAAAAATTTTCGCTCCCGGCGAGAGATTCTGGATGCAGCGAACTTCATCTTCTCCAACATTCTCTCTGTGGAGATGGGGGAGATGGACTATGGGGAGGACGAGGCGCTGCACTTTGGTGCGGAGTATTATCCAGAGCGCCGGGACTGCTCCACGGAGTTCCACCTGATCACTGCTTGGCAGAAGTCTGCAGAGGACGACCAGCCGGTGAAGCGGCTGGCAGCGGAGGCCCGTTTTGTGGCAGAGCGTATCCGCCAGCTGCTGGATGAGGGATATCCGGTGACGGATGGAGATGGGACGCTGCGTCCCTGCCGGCCAGAGGACATTGTGATTTTGATGCGCTCTCCAGGCAGCCGGAGCGCAGCCTTTGCCGGGGCGCTGGCGGAGCGGGAGATCCCCTGCTCCTTTGAGGAGAGCGGTGATTTCTTTCACACCATGGAAATTTCTGTGCTGTTGGCTCTGCTGGCGGTGGTGGATAACCCCCGGCAGGACGTGCCTTTGATCTCTGTGCTCCGCTCCCCGGTGTTTGGCTTCACACCGGACCGGCTGGCGGAGATTCGGGGAAAGGTGCCGATGGGCGATTTCTACGACGCGGTGGCGGCAGACAGCGGTACAGACTGCAAGGAATTTTTATGCGCTCTGGAGGAGCTACGGCAGGCGGCACGGGATATGAGCGTGCACCGGTTGGTATGGCACATCTACAATACCTTCGACCTCCTGGGCATTTTCGGCGCGATGGACGGCGGCGCGGAGCGGCGGGAGAATCTGATTGCATTTAGCCGCCATGCGGAGAGATTTGAAAGCGGGGGTTACAGAGGAGTCTTTGCCTTTGTCAGCCAGCTGCGGCGGCTGCTGGAGGCGGGAGAAGCCCCCATCACCCAAGCCGCGGCGGCGGTCAACGGTGTACGGCTCATGAGCATCCACAAGTCTAAGGGCTTGGAATTTCCCATTGTAATACTGGCGGACCTGGATCATGCCTTCTCCCGGCAGGACTTTGACGCGGCGGTACTGGTGCATCCTGCCATGGGGCTGGGACCCCGCTGTACAGACTTGAAGAGGAAGATTCGCTATCCCACTTTGGCGCGCCTTGCCATTGAGGAACGGCTGCGGCGGGAGAACCTGGCGGAGGAACAGCGAATTTTGTACGTGGCCATGACCCGCCCCAAGGAGAAGCTGATCCTGGTGGACTCCCTGTACTTTGCAGAAAAGCGTTTGCAGCGCCTGGCATCTCTGGCTGCGTGTCCTGCGGCGCCGGAGGCGGTGGCGTCAGGCAGGACGTTTGGCGAGTGGATTTTGCTGCCGCTTTTGTGCCGGCCGGAGGCCGAGGCTTTGCGGGCACTGGCGGGGACAGAGGTTGAGGAATTTTATCATGGCCCCAGTCCCTGGCAGGTGTTTGTACATGATGGCAATTCCTATCGGGAGCCTCCCTGCCGGCATGGCATGGAGGAGCGCGGTGCAGAGAAGGAAGCCAGCTTTGACCCTGCGCTTCTGGATTTTGTCTATCCGTATAGCCGGGAAACGCAGTTGCCGGCGAAGCTCACAGCCACACAGCTGAAAGGCCGTCTGCTGGACGAGGAGATCGCGGAGAATGCGCGGCATGTTCCTTACCTCCGGCCCCTGACCCAGCCCAGCTTCCGTCAGGCGCACCAGGGGTTGACACCGGCGGAGCGGGGAACTGCCGCTCACCTGGCGCTGCAGTATTTGGATTTTTCAGATCCTGACGCAGCGGGGCAGGTGGCCGATCTGAGGGAGCGGGGACTGCTGACAGACGCCCAGGCAGAGGCAGTGGAGGTCTCGGCCCTGGAGCGGTTTTTAACTTCCCCATTGGCAGAGGAGATTCGCCGCAGTCCGCATGTACTGCGGGAATACCAGTTTACACTCTTGATGGATGCGCGGGAGTACGACCCGGCAGCATCCGCGGGGGACTCCATCCTGCTGCAAGGTGTGGTGGACTGCTGCTTTGAGACAGCGGAAGGCTTGACGGTAGTAGACTTTAAAACAGACCGGATTCATTCAGAGGAGGAACTTCATCTGCGGTCGGAGCACTACCGCCCGCAGCTAAGCGCGTACAGCCGTGCCCTTGAGCAGGTACTGGAACGACCGGTCAATCGGCGAGTGCTGTACTTCCTGGATATGGGAGAGACTGTGGAGGTATGAGATATGGCGGAGATCATCTGCACAATGGAAGAGCGGTTTCCTGCCCCTGTGGAGACGGTCTGGAATCTGGTGACGGACCTGGACCACTGGCAGTGGCGCAGCGACCTGAAGGGGCTGACAATCACCGGGCCGGACACTTTTACGGAGCATGGAAGGGATGGCTTTTCTACCCGCTTCACAATCACCTGCCGCAAGGCCAACGCCTTGTGGGAGTTTACACTGGAAAATGAGAACCTGACGGGAACCTGGCGCGGAGAATTCCGGGCGGTGGAGGACGGGACGCGGGTGACGTTCACCGAACGGATTCAGCCAAGGAAGTGGTGGATGCGGCTGTTTGCCCGTCGGTATTTGCAAAGTCAGCAGCGCCGCTATTTTGAGGATCTGCAGCGGACACTGGTGAACCGGGCGCCTTAGAGAAAAAATTTGAGAATAGGCTTGCATTTTCAAAAAGACTGTGGTATTCTAATGATCGCCCTTGTAAGGTGAAAGCTTTGCAGAGGTAGTTCTGGAGAGAAAGAGGTGAACGAGAGCAATGAAGGAAGGAATCCATCCCAATTATCAGCAGACTACCATTACATGCGCCTGCGGTAATGTGATTGAGACAGGTTCTACCAAGAGTGATATCAAGGTGGAAGTCTGCTCGAAGTGTCACCCCTTCTTCACGGGTAAGCAGAAGCTGGTGGACACCGGCGGACGCGTGGCCAAGTTCAACAAGAAGTTCGGCCTGAAGTAAGTTCAGAAGAATCCATGAAACAGCAGCGTGATGCATCACGCTGCTGTTTTTTTTGCGCAGACTGCGTTCGCATCCAGGAGCAGCGCTCTTATGGGCGCTGCTTTGCCTTCAATGCGGTGAGCATTTTTCGTAAGTAGGAAATCATTTTTCGGGTGGCTGGGGACCCGGTTTTCAAAGAGGGAATTTCAATACCAATGGTGATATGCTGGGGCGGTTCCAGCGGGGTCATAACCACTTGGTTGAGACGGCCCAGGGTGATCCCCTCGTTCATGATGCTGATGCCAAGCCCACATTCAATCATGGCCAGAGCGGAAAAGTTTTCGATAGTGGAAAATTCAATTTTGGGCTTGATATGGTTTTTTTCAAGTAGATGCACCACATCGTACCCGCCTCCGTTATTCCCAGGCATAATGAATGGCTCCTCGGCAATTTTTTCGATGGGGAAAGACGAGCAGCCTGCCATTGGGTGGCTAAGGGGCAGCACCGCCAGCATAGGGTCCTGGTAAAGAGGAAACCAATCGTAGGACTTGTCAGCACTGCCGCTGTACAGGCAAAAGTCCACCTCGCGGTTTTCCAGCCAGGTATCCAGTTCCTGATGGATTCCCTCCCGCAGGCAGATAGAAATCTGGGGAAAGTCCTGGTGAAATTGCTGAAGCACTCTGGGGAGTCGATTGATGGCGACACTGGAATACGCGCCAATAGTCACAGACCCGACAGAAAGCCCCTTTAATTCCGCTGCGTCAAGCTGTAAGAGCTTCTCTGCCCGGATCAGCTCGTGGAATCTGGGGAGCAGGACCTGGCAGGCCCCGGTGGGCCGGATTCCGGAACGCCCCCGGAGTAAAAGCGGAAAGCCCATTTCCCGTTCCACCGCCTCGGCCATCTGCCGGATGCCGGATGGCGTATAGCCCAGCTCTTCCGCTGCGGCGGAAAAGCTTCCAAGCTCAATGGCGCGCAGCAGAGCATGGTATTTTTGTGTATCCATCTGCCGTCCTCCTTGGTACGGGCTGGCATGCCAAAGAGATGGAAGCGGCCCGTTTGCTGTTATAATTTGTAACAATGTATAAAAGAATCCTGATATTTACTTCTGCGTTGTTAAAGTTTAACATGATATCAAAGCGAAAGGGAACAAAAATTGAATAATTTAGGAAAAAGTTTTCCCCGGAACATGTTGCGCCCATCCCTCTTGTTTTCATATGCAAACGGACGGCAAATCAAAACAGGTTTCATAGAAAACAGATTGTCCACATAAATTTGCAGTAGCCGGAGCATCAGAGACGGCGGGAATGGGACAGTACCAGCAGCGAAAGGTGATCCAATGGGAAGACGCTCTCTGAACATCGGATGTTGTTGGAAACCGGAGTAAAGTGACCCAATGAAAGAAAAGAGGTTGATGAACATGGCTCTTTTACTGGACCCGCTGTTTTCTCCCAAGAGCGTGGCTGTGATTGGCGCCTCTGCCAATCAGGATCGGACCGGATATAAATTTACCCATGAGCTCCTTATGCGCTTTCCCGGAAAGGTGTTCCCCATCAATCCGAAAGGCGGCGAGGTGGACGGACGCCCCATGTACAAGAGCATGGCGGAAGCTGGCGAGCCTGCGGACTTGGCGCTGATTCTGGTGAACAAGAAGGCGGCACTGGCCGCGGTGACGGACTGTGCCGCGCATGGTGTGAAGGTGGGCGTGATGTATACCGCCGGCTTTGGCGAGATGGGCGAGGAAGGCGCCCGCATCCAACAGGAGATGGTCCGAGTGGCCAACGAGCACGGGATGCGCCTTGTGGGGCCCAACTGCATGGGGGTGTTCAGCCACCCGGCGGGCCTGAACCTCACTGGGGAGGAGATTCCCGGCGGCGACATTGCCCTGATCAGCCAGAGTGGAAACATCGGCTTTAGCCTCTGGTACGATGCGGCCAACTATTTACATACCGGCTTCAGCCGTTTCGTGGGCTTTGGAAACCAGGCGGACATCGCCGTTCATGAGTACATTGACTACTGCGCGGACGATCCCATGAGTAAGGTCATTGTCATCTATCTGGAGGGGCTGCGGCCCGGCAGCGGCCTGGACTTTATTCGCTCCGCCTCCGCCGCGGCGAAAAAGAAGCCGGTGGTCATCCTCAAGGGCGGCCGTTCCACTGCCGGAAAGCGGGCGGCCAGCTCTCACACCGGCTCCCTGGCGGGCAACGAGGCGCTTTACAGCGCGGCGTTTGAAAAGGCGGGTATCGTGGAGGTCAAGCGGCTGGATGAGCTGATGCCGGTCGCCCAAACGCTGATGCTCTGCCCGCCGCTGAAAAGCGGGAACATCATCGTCGGCGGCACCGGCGGCGGACACATGATCGTCAGCACCGACGCGGCAGAGCGGGAGGGCTTTTGTATGCCGCCCTTCTCCCCGGAGGCTGAGGAGAAAAAAGAGGCGCTGCTCTATGACTTTGCGCCCAAGGGCAATCCCTTTGAACAGGCGGGAACCTTTATCGACAATCTGGACGTGTGGGCGCAGCTGGGCGAGGTGATGCTGGAAGAACCGCAGATGGACGGCTGGTTCACCTTCGGCAACATCGGCGGCTATCTCCCTGACCTGGTAACAAACGGTGTGGACTGGGAGGCTGGCATGCGCCACCTGGTGGAGGTGAAGAACCGCTTTGGAAAGCCGGTGGTGGCCTTTTCCCTGTGTGCCAGAAGCGACTATCCCTGTGAGAGAGTGCTGCGGGAGGGCGGCATTCCGGTGTTTGACTCTCCGGACATCGCCATGCGGGCCATGCGGGCGCTGCGGGAGGTTCAGGTCTACCGGGACCGGAACCTGGAAATCGGGGAGCGGGTGATCCGCACGGGAGCGGAGCCCGCGTGCTTTGCGGAGGCGCGGACCCGGGAGAGCCGAAACCTCACCGAGCCGGAGGCTTACGGGCTGATGGAGAGCTACGGCATTCCCACGGCGCCCTACACCCTGGCAAAAAGCGCGGAGGAGGCCGCCTCCGCAGCAGAGAAACTGGGCTATCCAGTGGTGATGAAGGTGGTCTCGCCTCAGATCATCCACAAGTCCGATTACGGCGCTGTGAGAGTGGGACTCCAGAATGCCGCTGCGGCCCGGGAGGCCTATGACGCCATTCTCGCAAGCTGCCGGGAGAAGGCCCCTGGCGCTGAGGTCCACGGCGTATTGGTGACGAGAATGGTTTCCGGCCAAGAGATCATCGCGGGCCTAGTCCATGACCGGCAGTTTGGCCCCACGCTAATGGTGGGCCTGGGCGGTGTATTTGTAGAGATTTTGAAGGATGTAAACTTCTGCATCCTGCCTGGAACCCGGAAGGAGCTGCGGGGCAAAATCGAGAGTTTGAAGGGATATCCGCTGCTCAATGGCGCCCGTGGGCGGGAGAAGGCGGATGTAGATGCGCTGGTGGAGCTCCTCTACAACCTAGGGCGTCTGGCAGTGGAAAATCCGGAGATTCAGGAGATGGACATCAACCCGATCTTTGTGTCCGCAGAGGGAGCTGTGGCTGCGGACGCCCGCATCATTGTGGACGGCAGAGGATCTTGCCGCGGCGTCGGGCCGCAGTGAAAATAAAAATCTGGAGGTATGTGAACATGAGTGAACCGACTGTTCAAACCGCAAGCGAGCCTGTCATTTTGACAGAGAAAAAGGGCTATATCGGCTACATCATTCTTAACCGCCCCAAAAAGCTTAACGCCATCAACTGGCAGGTCTACCGGGAGATGATCCCCGCGATTGAGAAGATGGAAACCGATGACGACGTCAAGGTTGTGGTTCTGAAGGGCGCTGGACGGTGCTTCTCCGCCGGCTTCGACCTCTCTGAGCCAAGCTTCGACGACCATGAGGAGAACCGCCGGATGTACGAGCGGGTGGCCCACCGGGCCAGGTGGAAGCTGTGGAGCCTGCCCAAGCCCACGATCGCGCAGATTCACAAATTCTGTCTGGGCGGCGCCCATGAGACGATGATGGCCTGTGATATGGCAATTTGCTCTGATGATACCACCTTCGGTATTCCAGAGATCAAGTTCGGTCAAGGCTCCTGCTTCCCGATCCTGCCCTACTCCATGACGCTGCGCAAAGCTCGGGAGCTGATCCTCACCGGCGAGAACTATGATGCCAAGACCGCTTTGGAATACGGTGTGGTCAACTACAGTGTGCCCATGGAGGAACTGGACGCTAAGGTGATGGAGCTGGCAAAGAAGCTGGCCCTGGTGCCAACGCCCGCCTTGAAGCTGCAAAAACGCTGCATCAACCGGGCTGTGGAGAATATGGGCTTTGGTTATCAGGTGGAGCAGTGGCTGGACATTCTGTGCTTGGGAATTCTGTGGAAGAATGAAGAGGTGGATAACTTCTATAAAAAGGTTGCCGAGGTGGGCATGAAGGAGGCCACTGTCTGGCATGAACAGCAGCTGGACGCCAAGCTGCAAGCGGACCTGGAAAAAGCGTAACCAGAGAAGAGCCGTGGACGGGCGGCCGGCTGCGGCGGGGTCGCGGACGGCTGCCCGTCCACGGAACTTTTTCAAAAAGATCATATATATAAAGAGGGGATACAACAATCGGAAAGGTGGTACATGATGAAAAAACTAGGTTCTTTTCTACTCATCCTGGCACTGACGGCCGGAACGCTGGCCGGATGCGGAGGTTCTGGCGGAAACAGCTCAGACGCCGCGGAAAAGGACACATTGACGGTGGTCATTAACTCTGATCCAGGCACGCTGGACCCTCATGACAACGTCAACTTCGCACCTCACCAGGTAAAGCGTCAGATATACGAAACGCTGGTGGTCCGCAATGACGAGGGGGAGCTGGTGCCCTGGCTGGCGGAGAGCTGGGAATATGAGGATGACGAAACGCTGGTCTTTCAAATTCGCCAGGGAGTGAAATTTCACAACGGCGAGGAACTCAAGGCAAGCGATGTGCTCTTTTCCTTAAAGCGCGCTTTGGACGACAACACCACCGGTGCAATTCAAGTCAACCGCATCGATTTTAACAGATGTGAGGTAATGGGAGATTATACTGTTAAGATTGTAACAGATGGACCGTATGCCATGCAGCTGGCCATGCTGGAAAACCCCTTGATCTCTATGATCAGTGAGAAGGCATACACCGAGTCCGGCGGCGACTTTTTCGAGGCTCCCATCGGCACCGGGCCCTACAAGCTGGTGTCCTATGCTGCTGGCGACAGCGTGGTGCTGGAGGCCAATGAGGAGTACTGGAGAGAGGGCGAGCCCCACATTCCAAACCTGATCTTCCGTGTCATCACGGACGCCTCCAGCCGGGCCATCGAGGCGGAATCCGGCGGCGCCGACATTGTCTATGATATCAGCGCCAACGATGTAGAGCGCGTGGCCGCCAACCCCGGCGTCAATCTGGTATCCATGGCGGGCTACAACACCTCCTATCTGCTTTTCAACCAAAATCGGGAGCCTCTCTCTGATATCCGCGTTCGGGAGGCGATTTTCCTGGCACTGGACGTCCCCACAGCCATTGAAGTGGCCTACGGCTCTTTTGGCGAGCTGGGCAGCGGCATCGTCTCTCCGGGTGTGGAGGGCCGTCATCCCGATCTGACCCCTTATTTCCCGACACGGGACCTGGAGCGGGCGAAGCAGCTGCTGGAGGAGGCTGGATATGGCGGCGGGCTGACTCTGGAGATCATTTGTGAAAACTCCAATCAGCAGCGTATGGATTTCTGCGAGGCGGCGCAGGCCCAGCTGGCGGAGGTTGGCATCACGTTGGTTCCGAAGTTCCTAGATGCAAATGACTGGGCCGCCACAACCATCAACGGCGGTACGGATATTGCCATATACGGCACGACCGCCAGCACCGGCGAGGCCGGTCGAATTTTGATGCGCTATGCGCCGGGCATCGCTGAATACGGCGCTGTAAACTGGACCGGCCCAGAGGCCGAGGCCTATGCGGAGCTTTTGAACACGGCTTTAGTCACCATTGATGCCGACGCGCGCAACACCATGTATCACACTTGCCAGGAACTGCTGATGGAGAACTTCGTCTGCTACCCCATCTGGCACAAGGAAATCAACGCGGCGCTGCAGTTGGATGTGCAGGGATTCCATCTGATGCCAACCTATGAAAATCATTACCTACAGTACGTCTATTTTGGATAAGATGCACGCGAGACTTCGCTGTCCGGACATCATTTGCTGTGCCTGTGCGGGCCCTTTGGCCCGCACAGGGCGTATCCGGGGCACATGAAGTAGTGCATACCGGAGAGGGCGCGGAGCTCTGCCAGTTTGAGAGCTAAGAGGTGAAAAGCATGCTGCGATACATATTGAAACGAATTCTGCTGATGATTCCGGTACTGCTGGGGATCGTCGTGATTGTCTTTACACTGATGTACGTGGGCGGGGGCGACCCCACCATCTCGATCCTGGGCGAAAATGTGACACCGGAGGCCCAGGCGGAAATTCGGGAGGAGCTGGGATTAGACGATCCATACCTAGTGCGCCTGGGGAATTACCTGCTGGACCTGCTCCACGGCGACCTGGGGGACTCCTATCGCTCCAAGCGTCCGGTGATGGATGAAATTTTGGCGCGCTACCCTACGACCTTGAAGCTGACCTTTGGCAGCATCGCGCTGGGGATTGTGGTGGGTGTCATCGTCGGCATCATCTCCGCTGTCAGGCAGTACTCTCTCCTGGATAAAATCGGAACGTTTATCTCGCTTTTTGGCGTGTCCGCGCCCTCATTCTGGATTGCCATGATGCTGGTATTGGTGTTCTCTGTCAAACTGAACCTGCTGCCGGCGACAGGGAGCCACACCCTGGCCTGCTGGGTGCTGCCAGTGGTGACTCTGGGGCTGCAATGCGGCGCATTTATCATGCGTATGACCCGCTCGAGCATGCTGGAGGTTATCCGCCAGGATTATATCCGTACAGCCAAGGCCAAGGGCCAGTCGGAATTCAAAATCGTCATAAGCCACGCCTTCCGCAATGCCCTGGTGCCGATTATTACCACCATTGGCATCCAGATCTGCGGATTTTTAGCTGGGTCTGTGCTGGTAGAGAGTGTATTTGCCCTGCCAGGGCTCGGTAAATACGTGGTGGATTCTGTTAATTACAAGGATTATCCCGCCGTACAGGGGGTGGTGCTGTTCATCGCCATCAACTGTGTGATCATCAACCTGCTTACAGATATCATCTATTGTTTCGTGGACCCGCGTATCAAGGCGCAGTATGGCCGGAAAAAGGGTGTGAAGTTTTCGCAAAAGGAGGCTGCGCAGCATGGCTAAGACAACTAGGAAGAAAAGCAGCCCCTGGCGGGATGTCTTTCACCGGCTCAAGAGGAACAAGCTGGCCATGCTGGGACTGGTCATTTTGATTTTGGTTCTGCTGATGGCAGTTTTTGCAACGGTTCTGGCACCCTATGACTACGCCGCGCAGGCCACCGCAGAGGCAAAACAGTTTCCCAGCGCGGAGCACCTGCTGGGCACGGACAATTTCGGCCGGGATATTTTGAGCCGCATCATGGTGGGCAGCCGTTACACGCTGATGATCGGCTTTGGATGCATCACTATCGCCTGCCTGATTGGCACAGTGTTGGGAGCGCTGGCCGGATTCTACAAGCGGCTTGATAATCTGATCATGCGCTTGACGGACATTGTGATGGGGATTCCCACCTTCATGCTGGCCATCAGCATCATCGCGGCGCTGGGCACGGGGATCAAGACCATGATGCTGGCTCTGTGCATCACCTCGACCCCCGCCTTCATCCGGATTGTGCGGGCGCAGGTGCTGACCATCAAGGATCAGGAGTATGTGGAGGCCGCCCGCTCCATCGGCGCGGGGAACCTGCGCATCATGACCAAACATATCCTGCCAAACGCCCTTGCACCGATTATCGTGCAGTACACCCTGGGCGCGGTAAATCTCATTTTGTGGGCCGCGTCGCTGAGTTTTCTCGGCATGGGGGTTCAGCCGCCCACTCCGGAATGGGGGCTGATGGTCTCGGCGGGGAGAGCGTATCTGTACAGCGAGTGGTATATGTCGCTGATTCCAGGGTTAGCCATCATCATCACGACGTATGCCCTCAATCTGCTGGGAGACGGTCTGCGGGACGCGCTGGACCCGCGGCTGAAACACTGAGGGCAGGGGGGAAACTTATGGAAAAGAATCTGTTAGAAATCAAAAACCTGGTGGTTCAATATGTGGTGGATGGCGAGACTGTGGAGGCTGTCAACGGCATTGACCTGGAAATTGGCTACGGAGAGACGCTGGGCCTGGTGGGGGAGACCGGTGCCGGCAAGACTACCACGGCCCTGAGCGTCATGGGGTTGATTCCAAACCCGCCGGGAAGAATGGTCTCCGGAGAGATTATCTATGACGGCAGGACCATCAGCGGTTTAAAAGAAAAGGAGTACCGCAAGATCCGGGGCGGAGAGATCACAATGATCTTCCAGGACCCCATGACATCGCTGAACCCGGTGATGACGGTAGGCGAGCAAATTGCAGAGGTGGTGCGCCTGCATGCCAAGTGCTCCCGGCTGGAGGCCGTGGAGCGGGCAGTGCGGATGCTGGAGCTGGTGGGCATTACCAGCGAGCGCTACCACCAGTACCCCCATGAGTTCTCCGGCGGCATGAAGCAGCGGGTGATGATTGCCATTGCCCTGGCCTGCACGCCGAAGCTCCTGATTGCTGACGAGCCCACCACGGCGTTGGACGTCACCATCCAGGCCCAGGTGCTGGAACTGATGAACAAGCTCAAACAGGAGTTCGGAACCGCCATGCTGCTGATTACTCATGACTTAGGTGTGGTGGCTGAGGTCTGCGACAGTGTCGCCATCATTTATGCCGGTGAGATCGTGGAACGGGGGAGTTTGTCACAGGTGTATGGAGGAGTCTGCCACCCTTATACCCAGGGGCTATTTGATTCCCTGCCGGACCTGGACGAGGAGAGCGAGCGGCTCAAAACCATCCAGGGCATGATGCCGGACCCTTCCGATCTGCCCCGGGGCTGCAAGTTCCATCCGCGCTGTCCAAACTGTACGGACCAGTGTAAGACCGAGAACCCGCCAGTTGTGGAGGTGGAGCCGGGGCATAAGGTCAAGTGCTGGCTGGCGCAGGAAGGAGGAGAACCATGAGCGTTTTACTAGAGGTCAACCATCTGCAAAAATATTTCCATACCAAGTCCGGCACTTTGCACGCGGTGGAAAATGTGAGCTTTCAACTGGAAGAGGGGAAGACTCTGGGCGTGGTGGGAGAGTCCGGCTGCGGGAAGTCCACGCTGGGTCGAGTGATTTTACATCTGCTACCGGCCACCGGCGGCAAAATCCTCTTCCAGGGCGAGGATATCTCCAAGCCCTCCAAGGCAAAGCTGCACGAGCTGCGGCGGGATATGCAGATGGTGTTCCAGGACCCGTTTTCCTCCATCAATCCCCGCATGACGGTGAGCCAGATCATCGGGGAACCATTGGAAATCTATAAGCTTTGTAAAAGCAAGGAAGAGTATGCCAGGCGCGTTCATGAGATCATGGACACAGTAGGATTGGCCTCTAGGCTGGCGGGGGCTTATCCCCATGAACTGGACGGCGGCCGCCGTCAGCGGATCGGCATCGGCCGGGCACTGGCACTGAACCCCAAATTTATTGTCTGTGATGAGCCGGTATCCGCGCTGGACGTGTCCATTCAGGCGCAGGTACTGAACCTGATGCAGGATCTGCAGCGGGACTTGCACCTGACGTACATCTTTATCACCCACGATCTGTCAGTTGTGAAGCACATCTCCGATGAGATTTTAGTCATGTATCTGGGCACCATGGTGGAAAAGGCGGAGTCCAGGGAGCTGTTCCGCCATCAGTACCACCCCTACACCCAGGCACTGCTGTCTGCGATTCCCCGTCCACAGCTGGAGAAAAAGCAGGAGCGCATTCTGCTCAAGGGGGAGATCACCTCTCCCATTGAGCCGCCGCCCATGTGCCGCTTTGCGCCCCGCTGCATTTACGCGAAGGAAAGCTGTTTCGCAAGCCAGCCGGAGTTGACAGAGGAGACGCCCAACCATTTTGTAGCCTGCTGCCGGTGCGCAGAATTCGTTTGAAATTTTGATGGATGGGAAGATGAGGCGAGCGATGAGGCAGATTCAGAACAGTGAGCGCTTGCTCAATGCTGGTGATCGGAAGTCCCGGCACGTGGCACCGGAAATTCTGATGAGCCGCTGTGCGATCTGGATTACCAGAATATGACCTGTATGAGTCGGAACGTGATCATCGGTGAGCAGCAATGAGACCTGAGAAACAAAGCGGGTCTATGTGATCGGCGCAAGTAAAACTGCAAGAGCCATACTGGATGTTCATATCATAGGAGACGATCTGATCTGCACAAACTCTGTTCTTCTTCAAAAGGCCATTGCAGAAAAAGCGTGTACCTGCATGGTTAGGAAGCCCAACCAGGTGGGAACCATCAGGGGAGATAGTAGGACTGCGAAAGGCCAATGTATGGCTCTGCTCCTGCCGTCGGGGCAGGCGGCACTACGCTCTGACGAACGTGGGAGCTTTCTGGCAGAGCTGATACGGGCGGAGAACCTGTATCTTGGCACAAGGCTCAGCGCACTGCAGAACTATAAGCGAATGGGGGGACGGGACAGCTCGTTCCCTCTACCGCTCTGTAGATGGAAAATTCACGGGCAGCCGTATGGTGGGTGGAAGTCCGGCTCAAACTAAGAAGTATGGATTGGCAGAAAATTTTTCGGTGGCGGGTAAATAGGGATTGACTCTATACCTGAAATAGGGATTATCATCATCCGTGAAAGATTATCATCATCCGTGAAAGGGTGATTTATACAGGACAACCCTAGGAATGCCGATGACCGGGGCTTAGGGAGGTGTTGCAGAATCCACTTGCAATTTTAAAGATTATGTTCTATACTAAATTGTGAATTTCATGCAGGATTACCAGATACTAGCAGATCTTTTTGGGCGCTATCATGAGAAGAGTGCTGGAAATCCCGATGAAATGGCATGCAAACCATGTAAGGAGAACTGGCGGGAGTTTTCAATAAGGAGAGAAGGTGAGAGCAAAATGTCTCTAGATGCGATTGAAAAGGTCACGGAAATTGAACAGCAGATGCGGGAGCTCCGGGCCAATGCCGATGCGCAGGTTCAGAAAGTGAAAGCAGATGCTGAACGAGACGGGCAGGCACGATTTGTACAGGCACGTGCCGCGGCGGCGGAGGAGGGCAAGGCGCTGATGAAAGCGGCAGAAAGCCGCGCTGCACAAAAAGCGGAGGAGATTCAGCGCAATGCAAAGAAAGAGGCCGACACCTTGCGGAAAACGGCGGAGCAGCGGTTGGAGGAAGCTGCGGAGTTTATTGTCGGAAGGGTTGTGAGTCACTGAGATGGCAATTGTAAAAATGAAAAAGCTCCGTGTGATGGCCCTGGCCGAATGTAGGGAAGATCTGCTGGGCGGCTTGCAGCACCTGGGATGTGTGGAGATCAGCGAACCAAATCTCTCTGACCCAGCCTGGTCAGCGTTGCTGCGGCGGGGAAGTTCCTCCTTGGCTCAAACCAGGACGGAGATCGCGGATGCGCACACTGCCCTGGCGGCGATTAAGCAGTACGCAAAGGTAAAGGACGGTTTGTTCATTCAGCGAAGACAGGTCTCAGAACAGGAATTCCTGGACCCGACAGGCAAGGAGCAGGCAAAGGCGGTCAGCCAGAAGATTGGCGGGGCGCTGCGCGAGATCAGCCGCCTGCAGGGGGACGAGGCAAGACTCACCGCGCGGCGGCAGGCCCTGACACCTTGGGCTTCGCTGGATATGCCGCTGGAGTTGGAGGGAACGGCTCATGCCCGGTTTCGGCTGATGGTTTGCCCCAGTGGAACGGACATCGGCGCGGTGCGGATCGCGCTGGCAGATGTTGCGGCAGAACTCTATGAGGTTTCTGCGGATAAACAACAGACGTATGTACTGCTTCTTTGCCACCGGGCGGAAGAGGAGACTGCGCAGGAGCTCTTACGGCCGTTTAATTTCAGTGCCGTCGCTTTTCCGGGAACCACGGGCACAGCCGCGGAGAACATGGACGCCCTGGACCAGAGCCTTGCGGACAACAAGAAGGCACAGGAGGCGGCTGCTGCGGCCATTGTTCAGGATGCCAAGTCCAGGGATGTCCTGCGGATGTACCTGGATCAGCTGCGGGCTGAGGCGGAGAAGGATGCCAGCGCCGAGCGGCTGCTGACCGATGGCACGATCCTCTTTTTTGAGGGCTGGGCACCGGCTGAGAGCCTGCGAGAGGTAGAAAAGCTTTTGCAGAGCATGGACTGCGCCTGGGAGGCGGAGGACCCTGCGCCGGAGGAAATCCATGATGTGCCGGTGCGTCTGAAAAACAACTGGCTGACCAAACCGCTGAACATGGTAACGGAGATGTACTCGCTCCCCGCCTATAACAATGTGGACCCCAACCCACTGATGGCGCCTTTTTTCATCCTGTTTTACGGGATTATGATGGCGGACATGGGATATGGGCTTTTGATGTTCCTGGCAGGTTTTTTCATCAGCAGGAAATACCGGCCAAAGGGCACCATGGGACACCTTTTCGGTCTCATGACTTTGTGCGGTGTCAGCACCTTTATCATGGGTGCCATCACAGGCGGCTTCTTCGGGGACTTTTTGACCCAGGCGGTTCTGCTGACCACAGGGAAGGAGTTTGCGCTGCCGGCGCTTTTCACGCCACTGGACGATACGCTGATGATTCTGCTGGGCTCCATGGCATTGGGCTTGGTACACATCATCACAGGCATGGCCATCAGCTTTGTGAGAAAGCTGCAAAACGGCGCAGTTCTGGACGCGGTATTTGAAGAGGTCACTTGGTGGGTGGTGTTCCTGGGAATTGGCTTGACGGCTCTTGGGATCACCAATCTGGTGTTGTATCTGGGCATCCTCCTCGTAGTGGCCGGTCCCTTGATTACAGGAAAGGGCTTTGGAAAAGTGACTGGAATTTTTGCCTCCCTGTATAACCATATCACCGGGTACTTTGGCGATATCCTCTCTTACTCCCGTCTGATGGCGTTGATGCTGGCAGGCAGTGTGATTGCACAGGTATTTAATACTCTGGGAGCGATTCCGGGAAACATCATCGTCTTTATCATCATCTCCATGGCGGGCAATGCCCTGAACTTTGCCCTGAATCTGTTGGGCTGCTATGTGCATGACCTGCGTCTGCAGTGCCTGGAGTTCTTCAACAAGTTCTATGAGGACGGCGGAAAGCCGTTTCGGCCCTTGGCAATGGACACGAAGTATGTGGATATTACAGAATAACAACTGTTTAGGAGGAAACTACAATGACTGATTTGGCACAAATGGTAGAATTGCAGCAGTCCCTGACCATTCTGGGAACCATCGGCGGTCTGGCGCTGGCACTGCTGGGAGCGGGCCTTGCGGCTGTGCTTCCCGGCATCGGCTCCGCCAAGGGCACCGGTATCGCCGGCGAGGCGGGCACTGGCCTTCTGTGTCAGGACCCCAGCAAGTTCGGCAAGGTCATGATCCTGCAGGTGATCCCCGGCACCCAGGGCCTGTATGGCCTGGTGGTGTGGTTCTTCGCCATCTTCCGCATGGGCCTTTTATCCGGAACGCTTCCGGAGCTGACCATTGCTCAGGGAATGCAGTATTTCTTTGCATGCCTGCCTATGGCTTTGGGCGGACTGTTCTCTGCCATTGCCCAGGGCCGCGTGGCAGCTGGCTCCATCAACATTCTGGCTAAGAAACCTGACGACTGGTCCAAGGGCATGGTGCTCTGCATCACCGTGGAGTTCTACGCGATTTTGTCCCTGCTGGCCTCCATGCTGATGATCATCAATATCAGCGCCTGACCCCGGGGAAAGGGGAGCTCATGATGAACGGAATCGAAAAAATCACCCAGAGAATCCAGTCTGACGCGCAGGCGGAAATCAACGCCGTGCTCACTCAGGCCCGGGAGGAGGCGGCGCAGATTACTGCACGCTATGAGGCCCAGGCTCAAGTGGAGACCACGGAGCTAAGGGCGAAGAATGAGCGCTCCGCCGCAGAGCGGGAAGAGCGGCTCGTCAGCGCCGCCCAGATGGAAGCGCGCAAGACGGCGCTCGCCACCAAGCAGGAGCTGGTGGAGCGGGCTTACGCGCTGGCGCTGGAGAAGCTGTGCGCTCTGCCGGAAAAGGAGTACACAGAGGTTCTGGCGAAGCTGCTGGTGCAAGCCTCGTCCACGGGACGGGAGGAAGTTGTGTTCTCATCCCAGGATCGGGAGCGCATCGGCAAAGCGGCCGTGGCCAGGGCCAACGAGATGCTGGCGGCTGCGGCTGCGCCGGACCTGCCTTCGGCCTCCGGCAAGGTGGGAGAGATTCTGGGCAAGGTGGTGGCCGGCGTGAGCGCCATCGCCCAGGGAACCGCGATGCTCTCTCTCTCCGAGGAGACCCGTCCTATGCGGGGCGGCTTCATTTTGAAGGATCAGAATGTGGAGGTCAATTGCACCTTTGAGACGTTAGTGCGCCTGCAAAGGGCGGAGACTGCGGGAGCGGTGGCAAAAAAGCTGTTCGGGTAAGGAGGCAGTGTCTTGACAAAAAAAATCAAGGACACCGATTATCTGGCGGTTTCTGCCCGGGTCCGTGCCATGGAGAACAGCCTTCTCACCCGGGAACGGATGGAACAGGTGCTGGAGGCCCGCACAGATGAGGAGGCTGTAAAAATTCTTCAGGAGTGCGGCTACCCAGAGCTGGACCCGGCCAGGCCGGAGGCCATGGACGCAGCCCTTTCCCAAGTGCGGGAGGCAACTCTGGCCGATTTGAGCGACGGTATTCCGGACGCCAGATATCTGGATATTTTCAAGCTGAAATATGATTATCACAATGTAAAGGCCCTGTTGAAGGCGGAAGCCATGGGGACAGATGCCGCGCATATGCTGATGGATATGGGCCGGGTTCCTGTAGCGGAGCTGAAAGCGGCTATGGAGAGCGGGCATATGGAGGAACTGCCGCCCTGCCTTGCTGCTGCGGCGGAGGAAGCCCGGTCGGTGCTGAATACCACGCGAGACCCCCAGCTGAGCGATATGACGCTGGACCGCTGGTGTTACCGAGAGATGCTGGAAGCGGCGGAGACTACCGGTAGTGCGTTTCTCCAGGGCTATGTACAGGTTCAAATCGACGCGGCAAACCTCAGGTCCCTGGTGCGGACGCTCCGTATGGGGAAGAATGCAGATTTTCTGCGCGGTGTGCTGTTTGACGGCGGAGACGTGGACAAAGCAGCCATTTTGAGAGTGAGCGCAGACGGCGGCGCAGGTCTTGCGGAGCTGTACGCCCCAACCACCCTGGCGGAGGCCGGCGCTGCTGGCGCGGATATTCTTAAGAGCGGTGCCATGACGGAGTTTGAAAAGCTCTGTGACGACGCGGTGAGCGGCTATCTCTCCGCTGCGCAGTTTGTGCCCTTTGGTGAGGCGCCGCTGATTGGCTATCTGGCAGCCCGGGAGACGGAGTATACCAACCTGCGGATTTTGCTGCTGGGCCGTGGAGCCGGTCTGGCCCCGGAACTGATCCGTGCGCGGCTGCGCCGGAGCTATGTGTAAGGTGGTGGAGTGATGGCTACGACATACCGAATTGCCGCCGTGGGCGACTGGGAGTCCGTTATGGGCTTTCGGGCCATCGGCCTGGACACCTATCCGGTAGCCTCCGTGGAGGAGGCCAAGGACAAGATACGGGAGCTGGCCAAAACGGACTGCGCGGTGATTTACCTCACGGAGACGCTGGCCAAGGATATGGAGGAGCTGCTGGATCGCTACAAGGATGAGCTCCGGCCCGCGATTATTCTGATTCCCGGAAGAGAGGGATCTCTTGGCATCGGCAAAGAGAATCTCCAGCGGGCAATTGAGCGGGCGGTTGGAGCGGATATTCTGTAAAACCGCTGTGCTGATGTGAGAAACAGCCTCGGAAGAGAAATTTCCAAGGAAGAAGGTATTCTGATTTGAGCGGTAAAATTGTAAAAGTTTCCGGACCGCTGGTGGTGGCCACAGGGCTGTCGGACGCCAATATGTCCGACGTAGTCCGCGTGGGTCCGCAGCGTCTGATCGGCGAAATCCTGACGATGAAGGGCGACACCGCCTCCATCCAGGTATATGAGGAGACTTCCGGCCTGGGCCCCGGCGCGGAGGTAGTTACCACCGGCGCGCCCATGAGCGTGGAGTTGGGGCCCGGCATGATTGAGGGCATCTACGATGGTATTCAGCGCCCGCTGGAGAAAATCATGGAGAAGGTGGGCGCCAGCATCACTCGCGGCGTGGAGGTCCCCGCCGTGGACCATGAGAAGAAATGGGACTTTACCGCCACCGCCAAGGTGGGCGACAAGGTCGTGGGCGGAGACGTTCTGGGCACTGTGCCGGAGACCTCCGTAGTGCTCCATAAGATCATGGTGCCCCCGCAGCTGGGTGGGACCCTTGTTAAAATTGAGAGCGGTTCGTTCAACGTGACAGAGACCATCGCCGTTTTGAAGACTGACGATGGCAGGGAAGTGCCCCTGACCATGCTGCAGAAGTGGCCTGTCCGCGTGGGCCGGCCTTACACGAAAAAATATCCCCCCAAGCGGCCCCTGTGCTCTGGACAGCGGATCATTGACACCATGTTTCCTATCGCCAAGGGCGGCACTGCGGCGGTCCCCGGCCCCTTCGGCTCCGGTAAGACCGTGGTCCAGCACCAGCTGGCTAAGTGGTCCGACGTGGATATTGTGGTCTACATTGGCTGCGGCGAGCGTGGCAACGAGATGACCGACGTGCTGCGGGAGTTCCCGGAGCTGAAAGACCCTCGCACCGGCGAGAGCCTGATGAAGCGGACGGTGCTGATTGCCAACACCTCCGACATGCCCGTGGCGGCCCGAGAGGCCAGCGTCTACACCGGTATCACCATCGCGGAGTATTTCCGGGACATGGGCTATGACGTGGCGGTTATCGCAGACTCCACTTCCCGCTGGGCCGAGGCGCTGCGCGAGATGTCCGGCCGGCTAGAGGAAATGCCCGGCGAGGAGGGCTACCCGGCCTACCTTGCCTCCCGCCTTGCTCAGTTCTATGAGCGGGCCGGCAGTGTGGAGTGCATCGGCTCTGACGAGCGCCGGGGCAGTCTGACAGCCGTGGGCGCGGTGTCGCCTCCGGGCGGTGACCTCTCCGAGCCGGTCTCCCAGGCTACCATGCGGATTGTCAAGGTGTTCTGGGCACTGGATGCATCGCTGGCCTATAAGCGCCATTTCCCGGCCATCAACTGGCTGACCTCCTATTCCCTGTATCTGGACACCCTGAAACCTTGGTTTGACGAGAATTTGGGAGAGAAGTTCATGCGCAACCGCACAAAGGCCATGGGGATTTTACAAAATGAATCCAGCCTGAATGAGATTGTCCAGCTGGTGGGCAAAGACGCTCTCTCGCCTGCCGACCAGCTGACACTGGAAGTGGCCCGGATGGTCCGGGAGGACTTCCTGCAGCAAAACGCCTTCATGGATGTGGACAGTTTCTCCGCCTATGAGCGGCAGGAAAAGCTGCTGGCGCTGATTCTACGTTACGACGCTTTGTGCCGCGGCGCCATTGAGAAGGGTGCGCCGGTGATGAAGCTCTTTGATATCCCAGCCCGGGAGAAGATCGGCCGGGCCAAGAGCGTGCCCGAGGCGGACTATCCCCAGGAGTACGCCCGAATTGAGGCGGAAATGGCCCAGGAAATTGAAACAGTGACCGCCCAGGGAGGTGAGCAGGTATGATCCGAGAATACAGAACCGTGGAGGAGATTGTCAGCCCTCTGATGATGGTCCGCATGGTGGAGAACGTCACCTATGACGAGCTGGTAGAGGTGGAGCTGCAGGACGGCTCCATCCGCCGCGGCCAGGTGCTGGAGGTCAACGGAGATACCGCTGTGGTCCAGCTCTTTGAATCCGCAGCCGGCATCAACCTGGCGGATGCCAAGGTCCGCTTCCTGGGACACCCCCTGCAGCTGGGTGTGTCCGCCGACATGCTGGGGCGGGTATTCAACGGCATGGGTCGGCCCATTGACGGCGGCCCCGACATCCTGCCTGAGGAGTACCGGGACATCAACGGACTGCCTATGAACCCGGCGGCCCGGGACTATCCCAACGAGTTCATCCAGACTGGCGTCAGCACCATTGACGGATTGAACACCCTGGTGCGCGGACAGAAGCTGCCTATCTTCTCCGGCTCCGGCCTGCCCCATGCAAACCTGGCGGCTCAGATTGCCCGCCAGGCGCGGGTAATCGGGGACGATACTTCCAATTTCGCCGTGGTGTTCGCCGCCATCGGCATTACCTTTGAGGAGTCGGAGTTTTTTGTCAGCGAGTTCAAGCGCACCGGAGCCATCGACCGGACGGTGATGTTCTCCAACTTGGCCAACGACCCCGCTGTGGAGCGGATTGCCACGCCCCGCATGGCCTTGACCGCCGCAGAGTATCTGGCGTTTGAGAAGGATATGCATGTCCTGGTCATCATGACGGATATCACCAACTACGCTGAGGCCCTGCGGGAGGTTTCTGCCGCCAAGAAGGAGGTTCCGGGACGCCGCGGCTTCCCAGGCTACCTCTATACCAATCTGGCCACGATCTATGAGCGTGCCGGCCGGCAGTTGGGAAAGAAGGGCTCCATCACCCTGATCCCCATTCTGACCATGCCGGAGGACGATAAAACCCACCCCATCCCTGACCTGACAGGCTATATCACCGAGGGACAGATCATCCTCTCCCGCGCGCTCTACCGCCAGGGCATCCACCCGCCGGTGGATGTGCTGCCCAGCCTCTCCCGCCTCAAGGACAAGGGCATTGGAGAGGGCAAAACCCGAGAGGACCATGCCAACACCATGAACCAGCTTTTCGCCGCCTACTCCACCGGTAAGGATAACAAGGAGCTCATGAGCATCCTGGGCGAGGCCGCTCTGACGCCCACAGACTTGCTGTACGCCAAATTTGCCGACGAGTTTGAAAAGCGCTACGTCAACCAGGGCTATGAGGAGAACCGCTCCATTGAGGAGACGTTGGACCTGGGCTGGGAGCTTCTCAGCATCCTACCCAAGAGTGAGCTCAAGCGGATCAAGCCCGAGTATATTGAGAAGTACTGGCCCAAGAAGGACGCGGAGGCATGACAAGGTTCCCTGATCCCTGAAAAAGACAGGTCCATGATAGCGATGACTGTGGGTGAATATTTTGCTTATGGTGGTGCTTTAGAGTATGGCAGATGGATCGTCGCTTTTGTATGTGGAACTGATTGCCTGAAAGATTTCTATGAAAGAAGGAGGGGATAGCCAATGGCCGATATCACCGTCATCCCCACCCGTATGGAGCTGACCCGGCTGAAGGGAAAGCTGAAAACCGCCCAGCGGGGCCACAAGCTGCTTAAGGATAAACGGGATGAATTGATGAAGCAGTTCCTTGAGACCGTCCGGGAGGTTCGAGCGCTCCGGGAAGAGGTGGAGGAGGAGCTGATGACAGTTCACAAATCCTTTACCGTTGCCTCTGCGCTTATGAGCTCTGAGGCTTTGGAGCAAGCGCTGCTCTATCCGAAGCAAAGCGTGGAGCTGACCCAGACCACGCAGAATATCATGTCTGTCAATGTGCCAGTGTACCACTTTCAGACACAGACCCGTTCGGATTCCGATATCTATCCCTATGGCTTTGCAGCTACCTCCGGTGAGCTGGACACTGCTGTGGAGGCATTGGGACATGTATTCCGGAAGATGCTGAAGCTGGCGGAGATTGAGAAGTCCGCACAGCTGATGGCGGAAGAGATTGAGAAAACACGCCGGCGGGTCAACGCATTGGAATACGTGATGATCCCCAATACCCAGGAGGCAATCCGGTATATCAATATGAAGCTGGATGAAAACGACCGGGCTACGACGATTCGCCTGATGAAGGTCAAGGATATGCTTTTGAAGGAAGCGATCGAGGAACGGCAGGAGGCGGATGCCAGAGCGATCCGTGCCTTTGGAACTGCTGAGGAAGCACCCGGAGAGGTATAGAGCGCTTGAGGTGAAAACAGGCGGTTCCCGTGGTTTCAGGGGAACCGCCTGTTTTTTTGAAGCCGCCGCTCTATGATGCGAGACCGGATTTTTGGAAGCGCAGATGTGCGCAACTCTTGACAAATGGCATGGAGACGAGTAGAGTAATTTTGAAATTTATCATGTAAGGAGAACAATCATGCATTGCATCCAGTCAATCACTGCGGATATCTGCTATGTAGGAGCGTCAGACCGGCGTCTGTCTCTTTTTGAAAATGTATACCCAATTCCGCGGGGAGTTTCTTATAACTCCTATCTGGTATTGGACGAAAAGACGGTGCTGCTGGACACGGTGGACAAGGCTGTTGGAGACCGTTTCTGGGAGAATGTGGAATATGGCCTACAAGGGCGGCCGCTGGACTACGTGGTGGTGAATCACATGGAGCCCGACCACTGTGCTCTGCTGATGGAGACGCTGCGGCGCTGGCCAGAGGTCCAGGTGGTAGGCAGTGCCAAGACAGTCTCCATGATTAGCCAGTTCTTTGATTTGGACGTGTCTGGGCACTGCGTGACGGTGAAAGAGGGAGACACCCTGCAGACCGGCCGCCACACCTTTACATTTTTGATGGCACCCATGGTCCACTGGCCGGAGGTGATGGTGACATATGATGTCACGGAGAAGATTTTGTTTTCTGCGGATGCATTTGGCACCTTTGGCGCGCTAAACGGCAACCTTTTCGCGGATGAGGTGCAGTTTGAGCGGGATTGGCTGGACGATGCCCGCCGGTATTATACCAACATCGTTGGAAAATACGGAGTACAGGTGCAGAGCTTGCTGAAAAAAGCCGCACAGCAGGAGATCGCTATGCTCTGCCCGCTTCACGGCCCAATTTGGCGGAAAGATTTGGGATGGTTTCTGGACAAGTATGAGAAATGGAGCACCTATACGCCGGAGGAACGGACAGCGGCTATCTTCTGCGGTTCGGTCTACGGCCACACGGAAAATGCTGCGGATCTGTTGGCAAATCGCTTGGCGCAGCAGGGGGTGCAAAATATCGCACTGTACGATGTATCCCACACAGATGTCTCCCTGCTGGTCAGCGAGGCCTTCCGGTGCAGTCACTTGGTTTTTGCAGCGTCTACCTATAATAATGGCATTTTCACACCTATGGAAAATCTGCTGCTAGATCTGAAGGCGCACAATCTGCAAAACCGCACCGTGGCCCTGATTGAAAACGGCTCCTGGGGACCGCAGTCCGGAAAGCTGATGGGCGAAATTGTTTCCTCCATGAAAAACATGACGCTGCTGGGAGAGACCGTCAGCGTCAAATCCTCTGTGAAGGAGGCGCAGTGCGAGGTGTTGAAAGCTCTAGCCGACGCGCTGGCGGCTGATATCATGGCCTGATGTTCCCATAGCGGCCCGGTTTTGGCAATCCTGAACCGGGCCTTTTCCTCTGCGGCGGTACAGAACTTTGGAGAGAGGAGCGGGCGTGATGGTACTCTATCAGATCGGTCCAGAGTTGAGCCTGGTGGACCATTGTACAGAGGGACAGGTGCTGGTCCTGCTGACCTCCCAGGAGCTGTCTCAGCATCCAGAACTAAAGTGCCTGGAGGGCGTTCTCCAACACACGCCGTTGGCAAGAGATGCCCGGGTATGCAAGGCAGAGGCGCGGCGGGATTGCCTGTGCGGAACCATTGTGACTCCCAGATATACCAAGGAGGGAGAACGAATCGCGTTCGGTTACATGCTAACGGCCAGCGTGGTTGTGATCTGTGATGATTCAGGGGCGGCCCACGCGCTGATCAAGCGGCTTGGCCGGGAAAAGCGCTGGCAGGAGAATGGGCCCGGCCGGCTGTTTTATGAATTTTTGGAGCTGCTGATCTATCGGGATCTGCACCATTTGGAGGAGATGGAGGATCAGCTGGCCCAGATGGAGGATCGGGGACTCTCAGGCGAATTAGACGGCTTCAATGCTCAGGTGAGTCGGCTGCGCAAGGAAGCGGCTGCCTGGTTTCGCTACTATGACCAGCTGGATGACGTGGCCTGCGAATTGGAGGAAAACGAAAACGGATTTTTCTCCACAAACGAAACCAGGCTTTTTCACATGTTGGAAAAACGCCTTGGCCGGCTGCGCAACGAAGCCCAGCTGCTGAGGGAGTACTGTCTTCAAGTTCGGGAGCTCTTTCAGGCAGAGATTGATATCCGGCAGAATCGAATCATGAAGATTTTAACTATTGTTACCACCATTTTCCTGCCGTTGTCACTGCTGGCAGGATGGTATGGCATGAATTTTACCGGGATGCCGGAGCTGACATGGAAATATGGCTATCCGACGGTAATTGCCGTCAGTATTCTTGTTGTAACAGTATGCCTCTGGATTATGAAAAAGAAAAAATTTTGGTAAATGATGCCTCCAGAAAAACCTGGAAAAACTCTCTGCTTCTCCGGAATAAAGCCCCGCTCCAAACGGAGCGGGGCTTTTGAGCAAATTACAGCAATGTGATGCCGGCTTTTTCACAGGCGCGCAGAGTCTCTTGGTCCCACAAGCTGACCTGTACCTCGCCGATATGACACGTACCAAGCAGCAGCATGCACAGACGGGACTGACCGATGCCGCCGCCGATGGACTGGGGCAGTTCTCCATGCAAAAGCATCTGATGGAAGGGGAGATTCCTGCGCTGGTTGCAGCCGGACTCTTCCAGCTGGCGGTCCAGAGCTGCGGCATCCACCCGGATACCCATGGAGGAGACCTCAAAATTCCGCCCTAGAACCGGGTTCCACATGAGGATGTCGCCGTTGAGATCCCAGTCGTCATAGTCAGGTGCACGGCCATCGTGCTTGGAGCCGGATTTCAGCGTTTTGCCGATCTGCATCAGGAACACCGTGTGATGCAACCGGCAAATTTCCAACTCCCGCTCATTGGGAGTCAGGTTGGGAAAACGGTCCTCCAGCTCCTGTGTGGTAATGAAGTACACATCCCGGTCCGGGCGGAAGGTCAGGACGGGGAAGGCGTTACGCAGGGCGGTGGCGGTGTCACAGATACAGCCCACAATTTCCCGGACGGTATCCTTGAGGTAGAGGACGTTCCGGTTCTGGGGGTCAATGTGCTTTTCCCAGTCCCACTGGTCCACATAAATGGAGTGGAGGTTGTCCACGACCTCATCCCGGCGGATGGCGTTCATATCAGTATAGAGACCCGTGCCCAGCTTGAACTCATAGCGCTTGAGGGCCAGCCGCTTCCACTTGGCCAGAGAGTGGACTACCTGACCATCGGTTCCCACGTCAGGGATGTCAAATGTGACCGGGCGCTCCACACCGTTCAGGTCATCATTGAGGCCGGTGGCGCCATCTACAAACAGAGGGGCGGAGACCCGGTGCAGATTCAGCCGCACCGTCAGGTTATGCTGAAAGTCGGCGTGAATCAGCTCAATAGCGCGCTGGAGCTCATTGTTGGTCAAGGGCATCTTATAGCCGGCGGGAATGGTCAGTTTGCTCATGTTCATACAGTCCTTTATGTGAGATTTTGGTGGAGTCAGCCCTCCAGTTTTTTCATACCGAAACGCAGTCGGCGCAGAGTCTCGTCTCTGCCAAGGATATGGCAGAGTTCCACGGCACCGCCGGGAGTGACAAGCTTGCCGGCCACGGCAATGCGCACGGGCCACATCAGCGTTGCATTTTTCACGCCCAACCGCTCGGCAAGGGCAATCAGCGTGTCATGCACAGCCTCCTGACTCCAGATGGAAATACCCTCCAGCGCCGGAATGGCCTCCCTGAGCATGTTCAGGGAGATGGCACTGTCGGTTTTGGACTTTTTGTTGGTGAAAAAGCTCACGTCGTATTCGGGTAGCGCGTCCAGAAAATCCACTTTTTCCGGAATCTCCGTCAGCTTTTCACACCGGGCCTGGAGCAGTGCCGCAACCGCCGCAATGTCAATGGCGGAATTCTTCACGCTTTGGCGGATATAGGGCTCTGCGATTTTGGCAAATTCCCCAGCGCTCAGAGCCCGGAGATACGTCGCATTGAAATAGTCCAGCTTCGCCAGGTCAAAGATGGCTGGGGACTTGGAAATACCAGCAATATCAAAGGCGTCCACCAGTTCCGCCAAGGAGAAAATTTCCTGCTCGCTCCGCTCGCCCTTGGGAGCCCAGCCCAGCAGAGCTACGTAATTCAACACGGCAGGGGTCAGATACCCTTGGGCAATTAAGTCCTCATAGGAAGGGTCGCCGTGGCGCTTGGACATCTTGTTGTGCTGGTCCCGCATGACAGGGGAACAGTGGACATAGGTGGGAATCTCCCAGCCGAAGGCCTCGTACAGCAGGTTATACTTGGGGGCGGAGCTGAGGTATTCGCTGCCGCGGACCACATGGGTGATGCCCATCAGGTGGTCGTCCACCACATTGGCAAAGTTATAGGTGGGCAAGCCGTCCCGTTTCAAGAGTACTTGGTCGTCCAGGGTCTGATTTTCCACCGTGATATCACCGAAGGATACGTCGTGAAAGGTGGTGGTGCCCTCGTGAGGGATTTTCTGCCGGATCACATAGGGCTTGCCAGCGTCCAGATTGGCCTGAATCTCTTCAGCGCTCATGCACCGACAGGGGTCCTCCGCCCGATCCCAGTCACCAGAGTCCTCCTCAGCTTTTTCACAAAAGCAGTAGTAAGCGGCGCCCCTTTCCACCAGAAGTTCCGCGTACTTTCCATAAAGGTTCCGGCGCTCGGACTGGATATAGGGTCCCACGGGGCCGCCCACGTCGGGCCCCTCGTCATGGGTCAGTCCGCACTCCGCCAGAGTGCGGTAGATGACCTCTGTAGCGCCCTCCACCAGCCGCCCCTGGTCGGTGTCCTCAATGCGAAGGATGAAGGTGCCGCCGGCGTGCCGGGCGATCAGCCAGGTATAAAGTGCTGTACGCAGATTTCCTACATGCATATAGCCGGTAGGGGAGGGGGCAAACCGGGTGCGGACCTTGCCCTTTGGAATCCGGGCCTCCATCTCCTCGAAAAATGTGTGGTCAAGAGCCATGAATGTACCTCCATGCTTTTATATCATCTTATTATCCCCATTTGGTCATGAAATGTCAAGGGAGAGCAGACGATTCCAGGGTTGAAAAATTCCAATTGGGATGCTATGCTTGTTTTGGAAAAAACGACAGGAGTGAAACTGGTATGGAGAGAGTGGAAAAGAGCCTTTGTTGGAAGGAGGCAAGACGGACGGCCCTGTTGGCGCTGTGTGCCACGGCGGCCTTTTCCTTTGCCGCTCATGGCTTTCTATTCTCCAACGAGTTTTTTTCCCACGACTCGGTTTCCTATTTCACCTATGCAACCGGAAGCGGCTCTTTTTATATTGGGATTGGACGCTTTGTGATTCCCCTGTATGAGAGCATCAAGGGGGATGTGGCGGCGCCGTGGCTGATCGGCATCCTGTTTCTTGCGTGGATGTCTCTGGCAGCCCTGCTGGTGGTCCTCCTGCTAAGAATTCACTCCGCCTGTGGGATTGTGCTGACCTGCGGGCTCTTGTGTACGAACACAGCAATGACGCTGACAGGCGCCACTTATGTGTACTGTATGGATGAATACGCCTTTGCCTTGCTGATGGCGGCTGCCGCCGCTTGGCTTTTTGTCCGGGGAGGCTGGTGGATGCTGGGAGGACTAGGTGCGCTGGTCGTCTCACTGGCAGTGTATCAGCCTTATTTCACTGTGGCGGCAATTTTATGCCTGCTGGCAATCCTGAGAAAACTGGCAGTGGGAGAACAGGCTGCCCAGGTGTTCCGGACAGGCCTCAAGTACTTGGGTCTGCTGGCAGCGGGTTTCCTCCTCTACTATGGGATGTGGAGTGTCGTCTGCGGCGCGGCCGGAGTGGAAAAGCGCCGGGTGGAGGAATCCCTGCTCTCCGGCGGCGGGCTGGGGGAACTGTTGGGCCTCTGGCAGGAGGCTAACGTCTCCTATGTGCGGGGCCTTTTTGACAGCAGCGGGGTCCTGGGTCCCCTTGTGCCGATCCTGCATGCATTGTTGTTGATGGGGCTTTGCTGGCGGCTGATCGCGCTGCTGGCGGACCAGGAGATGGCGCTAAGCAATAAACTACTTTTGACGGGCCTTGTCTGCTTGTTGCCCACGGCGCTCAATGCGGTTGACATTCTGATGGCAGGAAGCGCCACGCAGCTCATGAGCTATGGGGGAGAGCTTTTGTACCTGCTTCCGGTGGCCTGTTGGGAGCTTCCGGCGCGCCGGCGGTGGACGGCTCCCTGGCGCAAAGGGGCGGCGGTTTTATTGTGCCTTGTTTTGTGGCAGCATATCGTATACGCCAACCAGGTCTATATGAAGAAAGACCTAGATAAAAACGCCACGCTGGTTCTGGCCGCCCGGGTGCTGGACCGGATTGAGCTGACGGAAGGGTATGTGCCTGGTGAGACGCCGGTGGCCTTTGCCGGCAGGCTGGATGACAACGAACTTTTGAACCGGGGCCGAGACGAGTTCGCGGACCTGGACCACACGGTGGGACTCTGGAGCGACTACGCCGCCACTTACAACTTGGGGCGGTATCTCACTGACTACC
Organism: Pusillibacter faecalis; assembly: GCF_018408705.1. Classification (GTDB taxonomy): domain Bacteria; phylum Bacillota; class Clostridia; order Oscillospirales; family Oscillospiraceae; genus Oscillibacter; species Oscillibacter faecalis. The sequence continues at coordinate 378,795 of NZ_AP023421.1, read as the reverse complement.
TGAACGCCCCGCTGCTGTGGGACACGGAGAAGGACTTCTCCCAGCTGGAACAGGTTCAGGACATGCCGGCATTCCCGGCGGCGGGAGCCGTCGCGATGGTGGATGGGACCGTGGTGGTGAAGCTCTCGTGATACCAAAGAAAGAGAGGTGAAGAGGGATGATGGTCTCCATTATCGTACCATGTTATAATGAGGAGGAGGCGCTGCCCTACTTCATGCGGGAGATCCGCAGAACAGAGGCAGAGCTCTCCGCGGCCTATGGCTGTACTTTTGAGCTGCTGTTTGTAGACGACGGCTCAAAGGATCGTACGCTGGAGGTGCTGCGGAGCTTTGCCGGGGACGGGGTGCGCTATCTCTCCTTTTCCAGAAATTTTGGAAAGGAGGCGGCCATGTACGCCGGCTTGCAGCATGCGCGGGGGGAGTATGTAGCCATCATGGACGCGGATTTACAACACCCGCCGGCCATGCTCAAAGAGATGTATGAGGGATTGCAGTCGGAGGAATATGACTGCGTGGCCGCCCGGCGGGAGAGCCGGAAGGGCGAGCCGCCAGTGCGCAGCTTTTTCGCCCGGTGCTTTTACCGGCTGATCAACCGGATTTCCGATACGGAGATTGTGGATGGAGCCTGTGATTTCCGCATGATGAAGCGGCGGATGGTGGACGCGATTTTGTCCATGGGGGAGTACAACCGCTTTTCCAAGGGGATTTTCGGCTGGGTGGGATTTCGCACCAAGTGGCTGCCCTATGAGAATGTGGAGCGGGTGGCCGGCGAGACCAAGTGGTCCTTCTGGAAGTTACTGCTCTACTCCCTCCAGGGAATTGTGGGCTTTTCCACCGTGCCACTGGCGCTGGCTTCCGTGCTGGGGCTGGTGTTGTGTGTCGTTTCCTTTTTGATGGTGCTCTATATCATCATCAAGACGCTGCTCTTTGGCGACCCTGTGGGCGGGTGGCCGTCTCTTGCCTGCATGGTGATGTTTATGGGCGGCATCCAGCTTTTCTGTATGGGAATTTTAGGCCAGTATCTGGCAAAGACTTATCTGGAGACGAAGCACCGCCCGATCTATATTTTGGCGGAGACGGACGAGGAGAGGAGCCATGGCGAAAAAATGGATTGACGGTACGGTGCCCCGGTTTTTGCTGGTGGGCGTCATCAACACGCTGGTTGGCTGCGGGGCCATGTTCCTGCTCTACAACCTGGCTCACTGGTCCTACTGGCTGTCCTCAGCGGCGAATTATCTGCTGGGTGGTATCGTGAGCTTTTTCCTCAACAAGTATTTTACGTTCCGGAAAAGGGAGTGGTCCTGGGGGCAGGCGGTGCGCTTCGCCGTCAATGTGGCGGCGTGCTGGCTGTTGGCCTACGGCCTTGCAAAGCCCCTGGTGCTGCAGCTGCTGGCGGGGCGGAGTCTGTGGCTTCAGGAGAACGCGGCCATGCTGGTGGGCATGTGCCTGTACACGGCATTGAACTATCTGGGCCAGCGTTTTTTCGCCTTTCGGAAGTGACGTTGCACTTTCCGGCGAAATCTGGTATAATCAAACAATCCGGCCAATTCCCGGGATGACTATTTCAACCGCCCCGGCAGCGTCCGGCGGCGGGGAATCTTGAGGTGCGAATCTATGGAAGATCAGAAGAAGCGGATTTTAAGCGGCATTCAGCCCTCCGGCGATCTCACGCTGGGGTCCTATCTGGGGGCTATCCGCAACTGGGCGGCGCTGGCCGACGAATATGACTGCTATTACATGCTGGCGGATATGCACACCATCACGGTGCGTCAGGTGCCGGCGGACCTGCGCCGTCACACATTGACTCAGGTTGCGGCCTATATCGCAAGCGGTCTGGACCCGGAGCGCAACGTCCTCTTTGTCCAGTCCCATGTGCCGGCCCACGCCCAGCTTGGCTGGGTGCTGGACTGCTACACCATGTTCGGGGAACTCTCCCGCATGACACAGTTCAAGGACAAGTCCGCCAAAAACGCGGACAACATCAACGCCGGCCTTTTCACCTATCCGGCTCTGATGGCAGCGGACATCCTGCTCTACCAGGCGGACTTGGTGCCGGTGGGCGGAGACCAGAAGCAGCACGTGGAGATCTGCCGGGATATCGCCAACCGCTTCAACGGTATCTATGGCGAGGTCTTCAAGATTCCGGAGCCGTATATTCCCAAGGTGGGGGCCAGGATCATGAGTCTGACCTCTCCGGAAAACAAGATGTCCAAGTCCGATAAGGACCAAAACGGCTGTGTATATATGCTAGAAAAACCGGAGGACATCATGCGCAAGTTCAAAAAGGCCGTCACGGACTCTGAAGCCGTCGTGCGCTATGACCCGGCCGCGAAGCCCGGCGTGTCCAATCTGATGCAGATTTACTCTGTGGCCTCCGGCCGAGATTTCGCGGAGATTGAGCGGGAGTTTGATGGTCAGGGATACGGGGCCTTTAAGACTGCCGTAGGCGAGGCGGTTGTGGAGCTGCTGCGGCCCATTCGGGAAGAGACGGAGCGCCTGCTGGCAGACCGGGTGTACCTGGAGCAGGTATACCGTGGTGGTGCGGAAAAGGCCGCCAGAGTGGCAGACCGGACCGTTGCCAAGGTCTACAAAAAAGTGGGCTTTTTGGCCCGCTGAGGTGGCAGTATGATATCCTTTGAGTCGCAGCTCATTGTCTATATTGTTCTGGCTCTGGCCGTTGCACTGATTGTCAGCTTTTTGATGACGCCGGTAGTCAAGACGTTTGCCTATAAGGTGGGCGCCATTGACGTGCCCAAGGACGACAGGCGTATGCATAAAGTCCCCGTCCCGCGGCTGGGGGGGCTGGCCATCTTCATCGGCTTCATGGTGAGCATTTTCATCTTTGTCCCCATCACGCCGGAGATGCGGAGCATCCTGCTGGGCGCGGTGGTCATTGTGGTGCTGGGCGTGGTGGACGACATTATGGCCCTGCCTGCGATGCTGAAATTTGTGGTGCAGATTGTGGCGGCGCTGATTCCTGCGCTGAGCGGGGTCCGGATTCTGGCCTTTTCCAATCCCAACATTTTCTCCAGTAACGCCTACTGGGTGCTGGACGGCCTCTCCATCCCGTTTACAGTGCTCTGGATTGTAGCCATCACCAACTCGGTGAATTTGATCGACGGACTGGACGGTCTTGCCAACGGAGTCTCCGCCATCTCCGCCACCACCATGCTGCTGATCGCTCTGATTGCCTCAGAGCTTCAGGTGGCCACGGTCATGGCGGCTTTAGTAGGTGCGTGCGTGGGGTTCATGCCATACAACCTGAACCCGGCTAAGATGTTCATGGGTGATACCGGAGCGACCTTTTTGGGCTATATTCTGGCCACCATGTCAATTCAGGGCTTATTTAAGTACTACGCGGTGATCTCCTTCGTAGTGCCGTTTCTGATTCTGGGACTGCCGATCTTTGATACCGCCTTTGCCTTTATCCGCCGCATTGCTCATGGACAAAGCCCCATGCACGCAGACCGCAGCCATATTCATCACAGGCTGATCGATATGGGATTGAATCAGAAGCAGGCCGTGGCGACGTTGTATGTGATCTCTGCAATTCTGGGCCTCTCCGCTGTGGTGCTGACTACCAGCGGCGAGCAGAAGGCTATGCTCTTCTTCGCCGCGCTATGCATTGTAGCAGTAGTAGCCGCCCGGGTTGTGTTCCCCAAAGAGGTCAAGGAGGAGCTGAGGGAGGAGCTGGAGGAGCTGCGCCCCCACTCCGGAGAAGCAGAACCAAAGGAAGACGGGGAGCAAGCAGGCACCGTAGAGAAGGAAGAGGAGACGTAAATGGACAAGCTTCGTATCATGAGTGTCTTTGGCACCCGGCCGGAGGCTATCAAAATGTGCCCCCTGGTACGGGAACTGGCCGCGCGGGAGGGCGTAGAGAGCCTTTGCTGTGTCACCGCTCAGCACCGTCAGATGCTGGACAGTGTCCTGGAGGTTTTTTCTTTAAAACCGGACTGGGATCTCGACATCATGACACCCAGACAGACCCTTTCTACCATCACCAGCAAGTGCCTCACCGGTATGGATGAGGCGATTGACACACTGAAGCCTGACATGATTCTGGTGCATGGAGATACCTCTACCACCTTTGCCGGCGCTTTGTCTGCTTTTTACCATCAGGTGCCCATCGGGCACGTGGAGGCCGGGCTTCGAACCTATGACAAGTATTCTCCCTTTCCTGAAGAAATGAACCGGAAGCTGGTATCCTCTTTGGCGGACCTGCATTTTTGCCCCACGGCCAATAACAGAGGAAACCTCCTGCGGGAGGGGGTCACGGGCAGTATTTTCGTAACCGGCAACACGGTGATTGACGCGCTGAAAACCACCGTCCGGGAGGACTACCGCTTCTCAACAGATGAGCTGAACCATTTGCCTTACAGCGAGAAAAAAATTCTTTTGGTGACATGCCACCGTCGGGAAAATTATGGAGAGCCTATGCGCAATATTATGCTGGCTTTGCGGCAGCTGGCCGAGGAGAACCGGGATGTGGAGCTGGTATACCCAGTCCACCTCAGCCCGGTGGTGCGGGAGGCGGTGGATCGCTACCTCCGGGGAGCTCCCAGGGTGCACCTGATCGATCCGCTGCCTGCCGACGAGATGCATAACCTTATGGCCCGGTGCTACCTGGTGCTGACAGACTCCGGCGGGCTGCAGGAGGAGGCTCCGGCTTTAGGAAAGCCTGTTTTGGTGCTGCGGCGGGAGACAGAGCGCCCAGAGGCTGTGGAGGCTGGTACTGTGAAACTGGCTGGCGTGGTACAGGATGATATTGTGACCATGGCACAGCGGCTGATTCAGGACCGGAACGCCTATGCGGCCATGGCCCATGCAGTGAATCCCTATGGAGACGGTCAGGCCTGCCGGCGGATTGCGGATGCGGTTTTGTGGCATTTCCAGCGGGGAGAACGGCCTGCGGATTATCAGGGATAACCGCCATCCGGGAAAGGAGAGATGGGTGTGGACAGGCGGAAGCTCAGCTGGATCACCTGGGTCTTTGTTGTGCTGACAGTATTGGTGCTGGTGATGATGCTGATGGACACACTGCACGGTCCGGATGGTATGGTTCTTCCGGATACCAGCACCACATCCGGGCAGACCGGGGAGATTCCGACTCCTGATGGCGCCTTGGCTGTGGTGGAGGTATCGCCCTCCACGGTGCAGGCCGCGGTGGAAACCCTGGCGCGGCCGGAGGCATATCGCCGGACCGTAACGGTGGAGCAGTTTTGGTCCGGCGGCAGCAGCTCTTATGAGATCGCAATGGCGGTCAGCGGTCCTTGGACCCGGACAGACCGTACGATGCCGGACGGTCGGGTGCGCCATACGATTACAGGCCCGGAGGATGTCTATATTTGGTATAACAATGAGGCGGCGGTTTACACCAGCCCCGTGGGGGACATCACTGCGGATCATGAGCTTCCCATTCCCACATACGAAGATATCTTGAGTCTGGATGTAGAATCAATTATTGCTGCGGATTACCGCACCATCTCCAATGTGGCTTGTATTTATGCGGAGGCCCAGACAGGGGAGTATACCCTGCGATACTGGATCGGCGTGGATAGTGGGCTGCTGGTGGCGGCGGAAAAGCTGCTGGGGGACGAGACAGTTTACCGGATGCTGTCGTTGACTGTGGATCAGACAGAGCCTACGGCGGCGGAGTTCACATTGCCGGACGGAACATTTTTGTGGTGATGGGATGCCTTCCAAGTTTCAAATAGAAAACAGGGGTGAAGCTTTGGTGAATACCGATAAGGAAGTATCAAAAATGAATTAAACTTAACGGCTGACAATCAGGTGCTAATAGGCGCATCACAATGATATGTGATGCGCCTATTTTTATTGGACTGATTTACTTAGGAATGGGGACACATTTTTCTCAAAGTATGTCATATTTTGTTGTGCGTATCTTGTAGATATAGTATAATGTTGGAAAGGCGGTGATTTTGTGACGGAGGCGCATACAAAAGAACTCATCAGTAAAGCGTACGTGAATGCGCTTGCTGCTCGCGTAGGCATGACAGTGGCAAATTCGTCACTGGATTATGGCTTTGATGGCACATTTAAGGACATTGAATATGATGCAGCGACCAAAGAATATGGAGAAACAGGTTTTGGAATTGACTTTCAATTAAAAGCTACCATTAATGCATCTCCTAAAAATGGAGTCATAAAGTATAGTTTGGAAGTCAAAAATTATCATAAACTGATCAAAACTCGAGTGGGAACGCCACGAATTTTAATTGTCTACTCAATGCCTCGAGAAAAAGATATGTGGTTGACTGTTAATAATGAAGAAACTTTATTGCGTAGATGTGCATGGTGGTGTTCATTAAAAGGTCACCCAGAAGTCGAAAATAAAGAACGAGTAGTAATTGATATTCCATTAGATCAGCAGTTGACGCCAGAGGTTCTTGTACAATTGATGCAAAGAGTGAAAGAGGGTGTAGCGTTATGAAAAGTTATATATACGGCATTTATAACATAACGGCAGCCTCTATGGATAGATATTTACAACTTAATGGTTGGACAAGAAATTATGATTTTGCCAATCACAATATGATGGTTTATACGAGCAGAAATAACTCTCCGAAAACCATAGCGATTCCTGCTAGTGAAGAGTTCGACGATTTTTATTCAATTGTTAGCAATGTGATTGAATTGCTACAAAAGAAGGAAAATCGCCCAGCGAATGAAATCATAAAAGACATAACTACTACTTTCATTGACCGTTTGGAAATTCGAGTTATTTCTGAAATTACGGAAGATGGGAAAATTCCTCTCGAATATGCAGCGGATTGCGTTGAGGGGTTAAAAGAACTCATTCTATATTCAGTCTGTGCGGAACAATCTGCTCGTCCTATTTGTTATCGTGCGACAGAGTATGCAAAGTCATTACTCAACAAGTTCAAACTAGCACAAACAGAAAAAGGCAGCTTTATTCTGAACGTTGATATTCAGGTTGTTGATGAAAATAATGAGCAAACTGTGTTAGACGGGTGTGAGTGTGATGTTCCAACGCCTTTTGAACACAAGGTAATCGAAAGAATAGGAACCGCTATTGGACAAGTAGACGCTATTGTTCAAAATCAATGTCAACTAAGTGAAACGGCGGAAACCGCCTTTGAAGATGGTATTACGGCCAATATGTGTGACGCGTTTTTAAAGATGCGTCCTGTTTCTGATGCAGACAAGGTTACTACAACAATTCGATTTGCTTCCTCGTTGACTAACCGAACTGGTCAAGTTAAGAGAATTGAAATGCGTGCCAATCATTTTCTTGTTATTGATGAATTATCAAAGATCTATAGAGATAAAGTTGCAATTCAAGACGTTAATCTTACAGGAATTATACGTTCGTTGTCAAAGAGAACTGAATCTGACAGTGATTTAAAAACCATTAGACTTTATACTACTTTTAATGGCTCACCGCGTACAGTAACAATTTCTCTATCAGATGCACAATATCGTATCGCTTGTGATGCTCATAGAGACGGACTTGAGGTTTCAGTATCTGGCGAACTTGACATGAGTGAACGATATTGGGTAATGAATAACGTTACAAATTTTCTGCCACTTACTCAGGGTGATTGACTGTAGAAATTTCTACGCATTTCAAACTGCATTTACAGGGGTAAGAATGGTATGGTACTTCCAGCAGCCCAACCACGCCAGAAACGCCCAGTAGTATAGGGCCTTTCTACCCTCTAAATGCGTAGGCACAAACGTCATAATAGCAGCGGGCGCAAGCGAATTTCTGCTTGCGCCCGCTTGGTTACCACACAGCAAAGGTGGAGGAAGCCGTCAAGGGCGCGGAGCGTTCATCCCGACCCTTGACGGCTTCCTTTGTCTTTGCTATTTCTTGTTTACGATGACTTCCGTGAGCTTTGCCTGCAAGCGGTGTTTCATGTATTCATCCACCCGCACATGAGGCAAACCGTCCAGATCGTAGAGTGTCCGGGTACACAGTTTATTCATGTAGCCGTCATAATATCGCAAGACACTTTCCACGGCCAGCGGATCACCGGCGCGAGCCGCCTCGATCACAGACAAGGGCAACAGTTCCCGCCCGTAGAAAGTTGGCTGCTTCATTTCGCTTTTCTCCCTCCGTCGTCCTCCAATCGTTTCCGCAATTCATTCAGGGCTTTGGTACGGTGCCGCTGAACGGCGCTGCGGGACATTCCCATAAGACGGCCAATGTTGGTGTCTGCCATAGTTGCGACATAATGCAGAATTAAAATTTGCTGCTCCTGCTCTGGCAGCTTGACAAAGGCTCCGGCCACCAGCTCATCCCGGATATGTAGGGCATAGCCAAAGGCCGAGAACACAAAGCTGTCGCTGGGGTACTCGTCCCGTGTGGAGAACTTGTCCCATTGAGCCAGGGAAATATCCTCTAAGGATATTTGGTACTTGCGGTATCTCTGCATTTCCCGCAGGTAGTCAATCGCTTCATGGTATAGAACCAGCTTGCAGTAATGGTCGAACTGACAACATTTCACATAATCAGGGGTATATTCTTTCATCTTCTCACCCCCGATCTGCGGGAGAATGAGAAGATAAAGCTGTTTTCACCACTCCTTTCATCTGTAACAATGCGGCGGCTCCAGCCCGCACCGAAGAACCGCAGGAAATAACAAAATTCGCCCGGCAGGTCAAAGACCCGCTGGGCGAAACAAAAAGCAATATGTTCTTTTCCTACATGGTATAGTACATATACACAGCCGCTTGTCCCCGCTGCCGGGGGACGGCTTTTTTTGACAGGCTAACCCCTGTCAGAATTTGTCGAAGTGGTTTTCGTTGCATGGCGGCTCCCTCCTAAAGCCGCCATGCCAGAACACGGTGCAGGGGTCGTCGAAGCAAAAAGAAACGGCGGCCTTGATCTACTCAAAACCGCCGCAGAAATGAAAAGGTCGTTGAAACATGGAATATCGCCCTGCCCCTGTCAACGGTTTTTTTCTTTCCCCGTCAGGGGCAGGTTTGCACATTATAATCAGTTAAATATGTTTTTTCTGCCGCTTAGATACAAACAGATAGAGCAAGAACCAAAGGACACAATGGAGAGCGAGAATAATGATGTCCTTAACCGCTGTTGATGCAGTTCCATTCGCCAAATCCATAATGCCCTCAAAGGTGGCGCTGGACGGGATCAGATGGCAAATGTAGGAAAGGACTTTGTTTCTTGCACCGACCAGATAATTCAGAATCGGAACCGCCATAAATACAATCATCACGATTTTAATATAAACCACACCTACCATCATGCCATCGGAGAGTTTGCCCACAAACAAACCGATCAGGGCCGACACAAATGCGGAAAGGACGATCAATGCCAGCATGACCGCCGCCCCTGTGAAAGAGAGCCGGAAACAGATTGCCGCTGTAAGAATAGCGGACAGGCAGCCGAATACAAAACCCACAAAGATTTTCTGCATCATGTACTGTCTGTGCGTCATAGGCAGGATTTCATTGATCAGCGCAACGCCATCCTCTTTTTCAGAAATAATGTTCATGGCATTAAAGGTACAGCCCATGAACATTGCCACAATCAGCGTAATGGCAATAAAGATATTCTGATAGCCCGCCATCATATCCGGGCGCTCCAATACCTGCACACTGGCCTGTGCCGCCCATTCCCTCTGCTCGTAAAGAGCCGGGAGCGTGCCTGCTGTCTGCTGAAACATATCCAGTTCATCGCCGGAAAGGATTGTCTGGATGCTGCCGTCAGCCATTTCCACGCCGATCAGGTTTGTTGACGGTTCGTTGATGGCCGCAATCAGTTCTTCCTGTGTGGGATAAACGGTGACAGTACCGTACCGTTCCAGCCATGTGTTGACTTCCGAAGTGGTGGCCTTTGCCGTTACTCCAAAATGAAATTCCCCCAATGAAGAAAGGTCAATGGAGCCGACAAAATTCAATGCCACAGCGACCACGATAGGCAGGAGAAATGACATGATACAGAACTTGTCTTTTCGGACACTTTTCAGTTGATAGATCAGTCCTTTCATTGTCAGCCCTCCTTTCCCATTTCCTTGCGGAACGCAGCTTCTACAAGGATAAAGAGTAGAATGATTGCGCCTATCGCACCGGCATAGTAGACCGGGCTTGTAGTCGGGATGCCGAAAAAGGCATTTTTTAGGCCCATATACACATGGTAAAACGGGTGATAGTCAATCCACGCCATCTTGACAGAAGTATTCGCCGCCAGAAATACCGGCGTAGCCGCAAAGAGCGCAATTACCAGATACGCCAGTGAAAATTGCTTAAAGTCCCGCAGAAGCATGGTACAGCCGAAGCCTGCCAGTGCCATAATCAAGGAGAGGATAGCGGTCTGCACCAGCACCGCAGGCAAAACCGACATCCCGCCCAGCCCCACATTGAACAGAACCATTAAGGCCGCAAAAACCAAATCGGTAATTAGAAAGAGCATGATTTTGGAGCATACAAACAGGCTCTTATGCAGTGGCATAACGGCATGGACGCGAATCACGCCCATCTGCTTTTCCTTAAACAGCACCGAAGCAATTCCCAAAAATCCAACAGCTACAATCTCAATAAAGAGAAGTTCACAGGTGATCTCCCGGCGCTGCTTCATTTCAGGACTGTTGCTGCCGACGGTTTTTGCTGTATCATTCCCATCCGGGGAAAGCAGGGACAGCGCATAGTCTGTTCTGTGTCTGTCCGCTTTTTCGGTTGCCGCATAGAACAGAACATGAGGCGTCTTGCCGCTGGCATCAATCCCGACACCGTTTGCATCACCGGCAAGGGCTGCATCCAGTTCTTCCAAAGAGGACACGGGCCGGACAAGAGAGGAAAACTCTGTCTGCGTCCCAGCCGGATCATACAGATACACATTGTAGAGCTGGGCGTCCATGAATTTCACATAGCCGAAATTGATGAACAGAGTATATAAAACAAGGGAACCCAGTGCCACCAGAAAGAATTTCCCGGACATCATCATCCGGCAGTCTTTTTTGAACAGAGAACAAAGGCTTTTCCACATTAAGACAGCCCCCTTCCCGTGTACTGGATAAAGACATCTTCCAGTGTCGGCTCCTGCGAATGGATGCTGATGATTTCATCATAGGCGAAAGGAATACCGGCTTTCAGTTCAGGCGCTTCTATGGTCTGCTCCTTTCGCTTGCCCTGATAAAGATAGGAAACCACAATGCGGTGATTGCTGTTTTTCTCTTTCAGATTTTGGGGCGTGTCCAGCGCAACAATATTTCCATTCGTGATAAACGCCACACGATCACAGAGCAGATCAGCGTCCAGCATATTGTGTGTTGTGAGAAATACCGTTGTGCCTTTTTGCCGTTCTTTCTCGATGATTTTCCGAAAAAGCACAGCGCCGGCGGGATCAAGGCCGCTGGTGGGTTCGTCCAAAAATAAAAGTTTCGGATTGCTGATCAAAGCCCTCGCCATGCTCACACGCTGCCGCATCCCTTTGGAGTAGGAGGACACCGGCTTATTGAGAAAGTCTTTCTTAAATTCCAGTTCTTCCAGCAGTTCTTTTACATCCCGCAGTTGTTCTTTGGGATAAAAGGACGCAAAATAGTTCAGATTGTCCACTGCGCTTAAATTAGCGTACAGATAAGGAAACTCAAACAGGACGCCGATCTGCTGAAAAAACTCCTGCGTCTGTGCGGTTCTCAAATCCTTTCCAAATAGGGAAACCTCGCCGCCATGCCCTTTTAAGATGCCGGTCAATATCTTTTGGGTGGTGGACTTCCCGGAACCATTCGGCCCCAAAAATCCGAAAATCTCCCCATCTGCCACAGAAAAATTCAAGCCATGTAACGCCTGCTTATCCTTTCCGTAGGAAAAAGTCAGGTTTTTAACCTCGATCATCTTCATCACCCCATTTTCCGGTCTGGTTCTTTTTCTTCTCCTGTTCCCGTTTGCTCCACCATTTCATAAACTTTACCTTGAACGGGATGCAGATCACCAGCGCTACAACAATCAAAAGCCACCAGTACCATTCCATACCTAAAAACATAATCGCTACCTCCTTTATCTGGAGGGTCACTCCCTCCTTGTGGGATAAAGGTACGAAAATGCGTTGAAGTCGGTGTGAGGTCGCTGTGAAGTTGGTGTGAAATCTTCCCGGCAGAAGAAAAGGCCCTGATCTCCATTTGGAAACCAGAGCCTATGAGAGAATATGAACTTGTTATTTTACTGTGGGGAGGGAGAAGTAAAAGGCCACGCCTCCCGGCTGATTTTCTGCGCCATAGTGTAGGTGCTGCATGGACAAGACCTGTGCAACAATGGCAAGGCCCAGCCCGGAACCGCTGTATTTGGAATTTTTATCACGATAGAATTTCGACCATATCTTTGACAGGCTTTCTTCCGGGATAGGCGGCCCCTGATTGAAGATAGAGAAGTCCCAAAGGCCGTCTTTTTCAAGCAGGGACAATCTCAAAATCCCGCCCGGCCTGTTATTTCGTTTGGCATTGATGATCAGATTATTCAAGACCTGTTCCATCCGCCCTTTGTCTGTATTGACATAGACAGGATGCTCCGGCAGTTCATATTCCAAAACAAAATCTGCGTCCGGGGTGTCGATCAGCAGCCGTCCTGCCACCGTTTCCAAAAAGTCTACAAAGTCGAACCGCTCCGGGCGGAGCTGGGTAGCCCCATTTTCCAATGCAGACAGATCAAGCAGCGTAGTGATTAAGCGGCTCATGCGTTCTGTTTCCGTTATGATGACCTCGGAATACTTTTGCCGTTTTGCTTCGTCTGTTTCGTCTTGCAATCCCTCGGCATAGGCCCGGATCACGCCCAGCGGAGTTTTCATTTCATGGGAGAGGTTGTCCACCAGTTCCTTACGCTCGGCAAGCAGTCTTTTTTTCTGCTCCACATCCTGCTCTAATTTCCGGTTGGCATCTTCCAGAGAAGAAAACGCCTGTTGCAGGTTTTCGGCCATCATGTTCAGGCTCTCCGCAAGCTGTCCAAATTCATCACGGCTTTCCACCTGGCAGGGGTGTGAAAAATTAAGCTCTGCCATGTTCCGGGCAGCTTCATTCAGTTCCGAAACCGGCTTTGTGATAAAGCGGGCCATCAGCAGATCAATGGCACAGACCAGAACCACCACAAAAGCCGACCATATCACAAAGGAAATATCGGTGTTCACTGGCAGTTTGGTGGACAATATATAAGAAGAAATCAGGGCAACGCCAATCAGTTTGGAGGCCAGCAGTATCTTCTTTCGTATGGTAAAGATGTTCATGTTTTCGTTGATCTTCATACGCTCACCTCAAATTTGTAGCCGGAACGAATCAAGGTAACAATATGCTGGCCCTCATCGCCTAATTTCTGCCGCAGGGTTTTGATATGGGTATCTACCGTCCGTGTTGTTCCCTCAAAGTCGTAGTCCCAAATCCGATTAAGCAACTGCTCTCTGCTGAATATCTGGCTGGGATTAACCATGAAGAAATGCAGTAGTTCATATTCCTTGTGGGTCAAAGTGATTTCCTGTCCATCCACAAAGACCTTATGAGATGTGGGGATGATCGTAATTTTTCCGGCGTTCATAGAATCGGTAGGCGTGATAGAGGAGCGGCGCAGCAAAGCGCCAACCTTTGCCAGTAACACTTTGGGACTGAATGGTTTGGTAATATAGTCATCGGCTCCCAGCTCATAACCTTTCAGTTTATCTTCTTCCTCGCTTTTCGCAGTCAGCATGATAATAGGGAGGTTGCTCATTTCCCTTGCCATCTTGCAGACGGAAAAACCGTCAAGGTGGGGCATCATCACATCCAGTATCATTAAGTCCATTGGATTGTTTTTCAAGATCATTAAAGCGTCCACGCCATCGTCCGCCGTAAAGCAGGAGTGACCGCCTCGCTGCATATACTCGGCAATAATGCTCTGCATATTCTTTTCATCTTCCACGATTAAAATATTTGCCATATAGAGGGGCCTCCTTTCACCTGTTTTTATTGTAGTGCTTTATTTCAGACAATACAAGAATGTATTACGGAAAACAATGCTTGTTTGAGCGTTCTGCGGTATTATTCTTGTGTAAATGCGAAAGCTGCGAAACAGAGGACTTCACATAAGGCCGCTTCTGCATAAAAAATATTTTTGACTCCCCGTTTCAGCGGGCAATTTACGTCCTTGTAAACGTATTATTGGCGAAGCAAAAAACAAGGGTTTGGGAAGCTCCCAACAGGCAAAAATCTCCGCCCCGGCAGCAGGCCGGAAACGGAGATTTTGCGGGAGTGTGGTTACACTCCCTATGCTTGCTCTGTTGTGATTCTTCCAGAAAGGACGGGAACGGAATAGAACAGAAACGAAGCCGGAAAGAGAGCGATTATCTGCCAAAACGGGGAAATCCGCTGCAAGAAACTGTCTGTTACAGGCTCGGCGGGACGGTCTATGAAGTACATACTTCCTGCGGCGGAACGGAACCGCTCTATGACAAAATGGTGCGGCTCATCCGCTCAGAAACCATCACAGATGCTGACAAAGACCACAAAGCACGGTATAATAAGGACAGCAACCTGTTTGTCGGGCGTTCATTACAGGAGGAATGAACCATGACAGCAAACACAAAATATCCCGACAACATCACCGCTTTATACGCCCGCCTGTCCCAAGAGGATGCGCTGGACGGCGAGAGCAACAGCATTGCCAACCAGAAGAAAATCCTGCTCAAATACGCAACGGACAATCATTTTTCCAATCCCACATTTTTCATTGATGACGGCGTTTCCGGTGTCACTTTCGATAGACCCGGTTGGAATGAGATGATACGCCTTGCAGAAGCGGGGAAAGTCCAGACCGTTATTGTCAAAGATATGTCCCGCATGGGGCGGGATTACCTGAAAGTGGGCTACTATACCGAGAGTTTCTTTGCGGAACGTGATATTCGATATATCGCCATCAATGACGGTGTGGACAGCGACAAGGGAGACAACGATTTTACCCCTTTTCGCAATCTGTTCAACGACTTCTACGCCCGCGATACCAGCAAGAAAATCCGTGCCGTCATGCGTGCCAAAGGAAACTCTGGGGAACACCTCTGCACCAATCCGCCCTACGGGTATATGAAAGACCCAGCGGACAAAAAGAAGTGGATTGTGGACGAGGAAGCTGCCGAGATCGTCAAGCGTATTTTTGACCTGTGCATTGCGGGAAAAGGCCCCATGCAGATTGCCAAGTTGCTGACTGCCGAACACATCCTGACTGTCAAGGCACATTATGCCCAGCGTGCCGGAAAAACGCTGCCTGAAAAACCGTATCACTGGGACCCGAAATCTGTGGCGGGGATCTTGGAGCGTCCAGAGTACACCGGCTGTACAGTGAACTTCAAGACCTATTCCAAGTCCCACAAACTGAAAAAGCGACTGCATAACGTCCCGGAAAACCAGCGGATTTTCCCCAATACACAGCCTGCCATTATTGATGAACAAGTCTTTGTGCGGGTACAAGAATTGCGGGAGAACAAGCGCCGTCCGGCCAAGCAAGCTGAACGGCAAGGGCTGTTTTCTGGCCTGCTGTACTGCGCCGATTGCGGAAGCAAACTGCATTTCGCCACAGGTAAAAACATGACGCCGCAGCAAGACTGCTATCGGTGTTCCCGGTATAAGAGCAATACAGGCGACTGTACCATGCACTTCATCCGGGAAGAAACGCTGAAACTGTTTGTTTTGCAGCGGATTTTCGATGTGACGGCGCTGTTCTTTGATGATGCTATGGCATTTGAGGAAGCCGCGAAAAAGCAGCACTTCCAAGAAGCCGAAAAAGAGGCTCAGAAACGCAAGCGTGAAATTGCCCAAGCGGAAAAGCGTATTGGCGAACTTGACCGCATTTTCAAGCGCATCTATGAGGATGACATCAGCGGGACGATCAGCCATGAACGGTTCTTGAAACTCTCCGCTGATTATGAAGCGGAACAAAGAGAACTGACAGAGCAGATTAAGACATGGCGGGAAGTGGTAGAAACCTTTGAACAGGATCGATCCGACTTTGACAGCTTTGCAGCCATTGTACGGAAATATGTAGGTATCCGGGAATTGACACCCACTATCGTCAATGAGTTTGTAAAGAAGATTATCGTCCATGCGCCGGATAAGTCCAGCGGCCACCGCAGGCAGAAGATTGAACTAGTCTGGAACTTCATTGGAGAAGTCAACCTGCCCGGCGACGATCAGACTGTGGAACGGCAAAGAAAAGACAGGACGGCATGACCTTTCAGCCATGCCGCCCTGCGACAATCAAATTACTTCCTTATAGGGGCACATCCTTATGCTTCACCCCTGTTTTTATGGTTCTATGGGAAATCGAAAAGCATCCGGAGAGGAAAAAAGATGCACCGCATTTATAGAATTAACAGCAGCCCCAGAGCTACAAGGAGCTCTTCATCGGCATCCTCCCGGAAGAGGAAGAATAGCAGCACCAGCAGCAGGAGGTCCCCTGTGTCCACATGGTCCAGGTGGAGTTGATCCAGGAAGTGACGCAGCATTCCCGTCAAACCATCAGACCAGCGGCTGCCTCCCTCTGGTGAACGCTGCTCCTGTTTGGGAGGAGACGTGTCTCCGGTGTTTGGCGGAGGAACCTGCCCGCCGCTGGGAGAGCTTCGTTCCGGACCCGTACCTGAGAAAGCAGGTGGACGATCTTCCTGTGGGATTCGAGTATACACACCGTCGTCGTTACGGATATAGCGGTTATACATGCTTGCCGCCCTCCCATTCCGACAGGAATTTTCTCCCGATGTGGAACAGCCGGGCTAATTGGAGCGCCCGCTCAATTTTCTCCTGCCGTTCGGCCTTGAGATATGGCCGCAGGGCAAATAGGAGCTGCCGCGCATTGGAGTCCTGTTGGCCGCCTAGCTCCTGAATCAGCGGCATCAGCCGCATCAGAAGTTTCGGGTCCAGCCCGCCGGTTAGAGATGAGAGCAGGTCGCCGCTTGATGCCGCTGGCGGTGTTGCTGCTGGCATTGGTGCCGGCGGCGGGGGAGAGGGCGGAGACTGCTGATCCGTATTGCCGCCAATGGACTGAGCCAGCTGCATGATCTGTGCCATGGCGTCCGGATTCGAGAGAATGCTATTGAGTTTGTCGTCAAATTCCGCCATGGCCAGCCCTGCCTTTCCTTACTTCTGCACTGCCTTGTTGATGCGCTCAATCAGCGCCGCGCCTTCCGGACTCTGCATCATCCGGTTGATCATGTCTGTTAGCTGGGCCGGATTGCCCTTGGCTGCCGCTTGGGCCGCCTGTTGGAGCCCAGCGCCCCGGTCTCCCTGGGTCAGCATCCGGATCAGCGCCTGCCCATCCTGGGACTGCATCAGGGAGCGGAGGGCGGCGGGGTTGCTTTTGAGCTGTTCGGCCAGCTTTGCCGTCATGTCGTTCATACTGCCTCCTATATACCTGTAAAGTTGTTTCAAACCAGTATATGAATGAAGAGACAAAAAAGTGCCTGCGCTTTCGCACAGGCACTTGGCTCTTTTATCTTTTTTTTCCGGTGTCGCAATCCTGCTTGAGAGGGCATTCTTGACAACGGGGGCTTCTGGCCATACAAGTATCCCGCCCAAACAGCACCATCCGGTGACAGAAATTGTTGGACTCCTCCGGGGGGATACACTCACGGAGTTGCCGCTCCACCTTGATGGGGTCCTTAGAGCCGTCCGTAATCCCCAGCTTGCCGGTGATCCGGATACAGTGGGTATCACAGACATAGGCCGGCTGGCCGAAAATGTCGCCCAGAATCAAATTTGCCGTCTTCCTTCCAACGCCGGGAAGGGCGGTCAGTTCCTCCATGGTACCGGGAACCCTGCCGCCGTGCTTTTCGATCAGCTGCTTGGCACATGCCACGATATCCCGGGCCTTTCCGTTGAAAAAGCCGCAGGAGTGGATGTATTCACCGACTTCCTTTGGGTCAGCCTCGGCAAAGCTCTCCAGCGTAGGGAAGCGGCTGTAGAGAGCCGGTGTCACCTGATTGACCCGTTCGTCGGTGCACTGGGCCGCCAGACGCACGGCGAAGAGCAGTTCGTAATCTTTTTCATACTGCAAAGAACAAAGCGAGTCTGGATAAATCCCTTTCAGCGTTTCAATAATGCGGCGCACAGCGGCTTTTGATTTCATGATCATCACCTCATGCCGACAGAATACCACAACTTTCAGCAAAAGGCCAGAGAAAAAATCATAGTAATCTGAGGTATGATATGGTATAATCATAAAATTAGATCAAATTCAGCCAAAGAGGAGAAATGGTTATGAAGCGGCCTCTGGCGGACGAAATCCGTCCCAAAACCCTGGATGAGGTAGTGGGCCAGCGGCATTTACTGGCCCCTGGCGCTGTGCTCCGCCGCCTGATTGAGAGCGGTACTGACGTCAATATGGTTTTTTACGGTCCCTCCGGCACCGGAAAGACGACCATTGCCAACATCATTGCCCAGCAGACCCATAAGACCCTCCACCGGCTCAACGCCACCACAGCCTCGCTGCAGGACATCAAGGATATCATCGCGGATGTAGGGACGCTGCTGGCTCCAGGCGGGATTCTGCTGTATCTGGATGAGATTCAGTATTTTAATAAAAAGCAGCAGCAGAGCCTGTTGGAGTTTATGGAGAACGGCTCTTTAACGCTGATTGCCTCTACCACGGAGAATCCGTATTTCTATGTCTACGGGGCGCTTCTCTCCCGCAGCACGGTGTTTGAGTTCAAGCCCGTGGCGCCGGCGGAGGTGGAACCTGCTGTGCGGCGGGCGTTGAATATGGAGCGGGAGCGGTTGGATCTGCCTGTGGAATGGGAGGATGAGGTGCCCAGGCACATCGCCACTGCCTGCGGCGGCGATGTGCGCAAGGCCATCAATGCGGTAGAGCTTCTCTGTCAGGCGGCTATTCCGGTGGACGGGAAACTCAGGCTGACGAGGGAAGATACTTTACAGGTGTCGCAGCGCAGCGCTATGCGCTATGACCGGGGCGGCGACGCCATGTATGATTTGGCCTCGGCGCTGATGAAGTCCCTCCGGGGCAGCGACCCGGACGCGGCGCTGCATTACCTGGCCCGCTTTCTGGAGGCAGGAGATCTGATCACCCCCTGTAGGCGGCTGCTGTGTTCCGCCAGTGAGGATATTGGCATGGCTTATCCCCAGGCGGTTGTCATTGTCAAAGCCTGTGTGGACGCGGCTATGCAGCTGGGCCTGCCGGAGGCACAGCTGCCCCTGGCCCAAGCCGCTGTGCTGCTTGCCACGGCGCCGAAGTCCAACAGTACCTCGGCTGGGATTGCCGCCGCCTGGGCAGACGTGAAGGCCGGCCGCACCGGGGATGTTCCCCGAGAGCTTCAAAACGTCCACGCGGACACCGCTGGTCAGGAGCGGGAGCAAGGCTACCTCTATCCACACAATTTCACCGGGCACTGGGTTCGGCAGCAGTATCTGCCGGATGCCCTGAAGGATGTCGTCTATTATCAGTACGGAGACAACAAGACCGAGCAGGCGGCTAGGACATATTGGGAGAAGATCAAGGGGCAGTAAACACTGTCTCCACGACTTTTTCACAGCCCGGAGGAGAGTAAGTCCAGCGGTCCAGCTTTCCGTCGGTGATCTGATAAGCGAGCGGGGGAATGGATTCTGTCAGCGGCAGTTTTTCGATGACCTGCAGCTTGACTTTCATTCGTTCCGGGCGGATATTCTTGATAAAGACCGATACCTCGTCACCGACCTCCAGGTCCTCGCGGCTGTCCGCAAGGCCGGAGAGATTGGGCGAGAGCTCAATGAAGCTACCGTAAGGCTTGACGCTGCGGACAATGCCGCGTACCGTCTCCCCGGGCTGGAATCGGCTGGCGTTTTCCATCCAGGTGCCTAGGAGCTCCCGATGGCTCATAGTGATCCGGCGGTTTTCCGGGTCTATCCTGTAGACTGCCGCCAGAATCTTCTGTCCCTCTTGGAACCGTTGGTTTGAGTGGTGGATGCGGGAGACGGAGATGTGCTCAATGGGCAGCATGGCAACCACACCACAGCCGATGTCCAAAAAAGCACCGAAGGATTCCAGCCGGACGACCCGACATGTGAGTACCATGCCAGGCTCTAGATGCTCTAAGAAGAACTCCATGGCTGTTTCCTGAGCGGCTCTGCGGCTGAGGAGCGCGAGCGGTGCGCCTTTCGCATCGCTTTGGAGGGAGGAGACCACAAAGCAGGTGGGCCGTCCTACCCGGGAAAGAACAGCAATCTCCCGAGTTGCGCCGCTGATCCAGGGGGCAACGGCCTCCTCTCGCGGCATTCGGGCCGCAATACCGTCTAGGGAGAAATGAAGCGTGTGGTCAGCGCCGCACCGCTGGGTGATGGCTTCTAGAATTTCACCGCTGTCCGCAGCCGCCTTGAGGGTATCGATGGTATACGCGGTGGGAGGGCGCAGGCCCTCGGGTGGGAATTGTTTGTTTTCCGGCATATGATCGCATCCTATTCTGCCGCGTCTGCGGCGTAATGTTCGCATAGGCCACTATATGCGCGAGGAAAGCATGGATTGACAGGAGGAAGTGTATGGACCTGCATCTACATGATAAGGTGGAGATGAAAAAGCCCCATCCCTGTGGAAGTACACACTGGGAGATTCTGCGGGTGGGCATGGATATCAAGCTCAAATGCTTAGGCTGCGGCCACGAGCTGATGTTACCCCGCAGCAAAGCGGAGAAGAGCATCCGTAAAATTTTGAAAGAGGAGGAAGACCATGAATAGGAAGGTAAGCAGGGCGATTGCCCTCGTACTGGTTGTGGTGATGGTCGTGGCATTAGCGGCCTCCATGATTGTGCCATACATATGAGGTCTGGGCGGGCGGCGAAAGCTGCCCGCCCTCTAGTTTACCCCCTTTTTGCGACGGCTTTTCTAAAGGGCTTGCTCTATAATAGGAGCACGCTGTCCTCTTGGACAGGGAGGGAGTGGAGCGATGACGGTGGTATACATAGACAGCGTATTTGTGCTCAATACGTTGATGGATTATCTGCTCTGTCTGGTAACAGCACGGCTGGCGGGCATTCCCCTGCGGCGCCGTCGATATCTGCTGGCTGCGCTGGCAGGTGGAGGCTATGCGGTGGCAGTGTTTTTGCCGGGATGCGGTTTTTTAGCGGCGGCGCCGGTGAAGCTTGCGGTGGGCGTTTGTGTGACTCTGATCGCCTATGGCGGGGAGGAGCATTTGGCAAGGCTGACGCTGCTGCTTTTTGCGCTCTCCTGTGCCTTGGCGGGGTGCGTGATGGCTCTGGGGGTACTGGCCGGCAGCGCGGTTCCGATGGTGAACGGAATTTTTTATACGGATGTGGATACAAAGGTTTTGCTGATTGCGGCTGGCAGTGCGGATTTGGTATTGACAGTGGTTTTTCGTGCGGCGGCACGTCACAATATAGAAGGGGAAGTGCTGACGGTGCGGATTTGCATGGAGGGAAAGACTATCAAGCTCGCGGCACTGCGGGATAATGGGAACAGCCTACGAGAGCCTATGGGAGGCCGTCCGGTTCTAGTGTTGGCTTATGGGGCACTGGACACCGTTTTACCGCGGCCGGTCCGGCAGATTCTCACGCGGGAGAGGCTGGGGCGACCCACAGAGCTGCTGGAGCCATTGATGGCAGCCATGCCTGGTCTGCGGCCGCGCCTGTTACCCTACCACGCAGTGGGGACAGACAGTGGGTTCTTGCTGGTTATCCGGACGGATTGGGTGGAGGTGGGCGGTATATGCTACCAGGGCGCGCCCGTGGCGCTGGCCCCTTCTGCGTTGGGATCAGGTTATGCGGCCCTTTGGGGCGGCGAAGTGAGAAAGGGAGGCAGGTATGGACGTCAACATTTTGCAATGGCTGCTGAGAAAGCTGGGACTGACACCACCCATTCATTATATCGGCGGCAGCGATACACTTCCACCGCCTCTGAGCAAGGAGCGGGAAGCGGAACTTCTCAAGCACATGGAGGAGGAGAGCGCCCGGCAGGAGCTGATTGAACATAATTTGCGGTTGGTGGTATACATCGCAAGACGCTTTGAGAATACAGGAATCAATATCGAGGACTTGATCTCGATTGGGACGATTGGCTTGATTAAGGCGGTGGGCACCTATCGGGCGGATAAAAATATCAAGCTGGCGACATATGCCTCACGGTGTATTGAGAATGAAATCCTCATGTACCTGCGGAAAAATGCTAACCGGAGAGGAGAGGTGTCCTTTGATGAGCCCTTAAACACGGATTGGGATGGCAATGAGCTGCTGCTCTCGGATGTGCTGGGGACTGATGCAGATGTTGTTATGCGCCCCATTGAGGAAGATGTGGACCGCAGCCTTTTGGCAGCGGCGATTGATCTGCTCTCACCCAGAGAAAAACAGATTATTACCATGCGCTTTGGACTGGGCGGCGGAAACGAGCAGACCCAAAAGGAAGTGGCGGATCAGCTAGGAATTTCCCAGAGCTATATCTCCCGGCTGGAAAAGCGCATTATTTCCAGGCTGAAAAAGGAAATTTTACGGATGAGCTGACGCTTGACAATCCAAACTGGGTATATTATACTGACGGAAGTATATCAGAAGAACTGCTGAGATGGGGAGCAGTACCCGGTTTGCGAAAGCCAAGAGAGGGCGCGGTTGGTGAGAGCGCTCGCGCAGCAGCCGGCGAAGTCGCCCCGGAGCACCGGAGCTGAAACGGACAAGTAAGCTACGGCGGAAGTCCCTCCGTTATCGGGAAGGGCGTGCTGCGCCCATAAGTGCGGGAATTTCCCGAATTCAGGTGGTACCACGGATGATTTTGTCCGCCCTGAGCCAAAAGGCTCAGGGCGTTTTTTGATATACCGTAGCGGAGGGGACGAGATGGAGATACAGCTGGAGACGGCAAAAGCAGAGCACCTGGAACAATATGAGGAAATTCTCCGCGCTGGGCGGAGATTTCAGCAGGAGCAAGGGTTTATTCAGTGGACGGAAAACTACCCAAACCGGGACACGATTCTGGAGGATATCCGGTTCCAGAGAGGCTATGCTTTGCTGGTGGACGGAGCCATCGCGGGCTATCTCTGCATTGATTTTGCAGGTGAGCCTGCCTATGAGAACATTGACGGAGCCTGGCGGACCGCGGGGCCCTATGCGGTAGTGCACCGGCTGGCACTCAGCAGCGACTTCCGGGGAAGAGGGCTGGGAGATGCGGCGTTTCGCCTGGCGGGGGAGTTGTGCCTTGCCAGAGAGAGTTGCAGCCTCCGCGCGGATACAGGCTTTGACAACCGAAGGATGCAGCATATCCTTGTCAAAAACGGCTTTGAGAAGTGCGGCGTGATTTCCTACCAGGGAAGCCCCAGACTTGCGTATGAGAAGACCGATCTAGCAGATTCCATGCAGAAACAGATTGCTTTAGAATAGGAGAATGCCAAGATGAACAAAGAACTGCCAAAGGTGTATGAACCGCAGCAGGTGGAAGAGCGCATCTATGCGATGTGGGAGCAGGGCGGCTGCTTTAACGGAGACCCTGATCCCGCGAAAAAGCCCTTTTCCATTGTCATGCCGCCCCCCAATGTAACGGGGCAGCTCCACATGGGTCACGCCATGGACTGCACCCTCCAGGACATCCTGACCCGCTTTAAGCGGATGCAGGGCTACTCCACACTCTGGGTTCCTGGCACTGATCACGCCGGCATCGCTACCCAGATCAAGGTGGAAGAGGAGCTGCGCACCAAGGAGGGCCTGACCCGCTATGACCTGGGGCGGGAGAAGTTCCTCCAGCGGGTATGGAAGTGGAAGGAGACCTATGGCGGGCGAATCGTTGCCCAGCAGAAAAAGATGGGCGTTTCCTGTGACTGGAGCCGAGCCCGCTTCACCATGGACGAGGGCTGCTCCAAAGCGGTGCGGGAGACCTTCTGCGAGCTGTATGATAAGGGGCTCATCTACAAGGGAAGCCGAATTATCAATTGGTGTCCCCACTGTGTCACCGCCCTCTCCGACGCGGAGGTGGAGTATGTGGACAAGCCTGGTCATCTCTGGCATATTCGCTACCCTCTCTCTGATGGCTCCGGGGATCTGGTGGTGGCCACCACCCGGCCTGAGACGATGATGGGAGACACCGGCGTTGCCGTGAACCCGGAGGACGAGCGGTTTCAGCACCTGGTCGGAAAGACCTGCATCCTGCCCATCATGAACCGGGAGATTCCCATTGTGGCAGACGACTACGTGGAGCTGGGCTTTGGAACCGGCGCAGTGAAGATGACCCCCGCCCACGATCCCAATGACTTTGAGGTGGGCCAGCGGCACCATCTGGAGATGATCCGCTGCATCGGCGACGATGGCAGAATCAATGAAAACGGCGGACCTTACCATGGAATGGACCGCTATGAGTGCCGCAAGCAGATCGTGAAGGACCTGGAGGAACAGGGGTATCTTGTGAAGACGGAAGCTTACAACCACAACGTCGGCACCTGCTACCGCTGCCATAACGACGTGGAGCCGCTGATCTCCGCCCAGTGGTTTGTCAAGATGGAGCCGCTGGCGAAAGAGGCTCTTCGGGTGGTGCGGGACGGTGAGGTGAAGTTCGTCCCGGAGCGCTTTTCCAAGACCTATATCAACTGGATGGAAAATGTCCATGACTGGTGTATCTCCCGGCAGCTCTGGTGGGGGCATCAGATTCCTGCTTGGTATTGCGACGACTGCGGCCATATCAATGTCTCTCGAGAAGACCCGACGGCATGTGCCAAGTGCGGTTCCACCCACCTGACCCGGGACAGCGACGTGCTGGACACCTGGTTCTCCTCCGCCCTGTGGCCCTTCTCCACCTTGGGCTGGCCTGATAAGACCGGGGATTTGGACTTCTACTATCCAACATCCGTGATGGTCACTGGCTATGATATTATTTTCTTCTGGGTGGCTCGGATGATCTTCTCTGGCTGTGAGCAGATGAAAGAGATTCCTTTCCACACAGTCCTGATCCACGGTTTGGTGCGGGATGACAAGGGCCGTAAAATGTCCAAGTCCCTGGGCAATGGCATTGACCCGCTGGAAATCGCGGAGAAGTACGGCGCCGACGCACTGCGCTTTAACCTCATTACCGGCAACAGCCCCGGAAACGACATGCGCTTCTATACAGAAAAATGCGAGGCCATGCGGAACTTCGCAAACAAGGTCTGGAACGCCAGCCGGTTTGTGATGATGAATTTGACCATAGACCAGTATCGTCTGCCTGCTGCGGAGGAGTTGGCCGCAGAGGACAAGTGGGTGCTCTCTAAGCTGAACACCCTGGTACGGGATGTTACGGAGAACCTGGATGTCTATGAGATCGGGGTGGCCTCCGCCAAGGTCTATGACTTCCTTTGGGACACCTATTGCGACTGGTATATTGAGCTGACCAAAACCCGGCTGAATGGAGAAGATACAGGTGGCAGCTTGGCGGCCCAGAATGTGCTGTGCTACGTTTTGGTAGAGCTTTTGAAGTTGCTGCATCCCTTCATGCCCTTCATCACGGAGGAGATTTTCCAGGCACTGCCCCGACAGGCTGGCGGCGCTGAGACTCGCTTTCTCATGACCAGCCGGTGGCCGGAGTATCAGCAAAGCTTGTGCTTCCCTGCAGAGGAGGCGGCCATAGAGGCTGTGATGGACACCATCAAAGCCATTCGCGCCCGCCGTTCAGAGATGAACGTACCACCCTCCCGGAAGGCGGAGGTGCTGCTGGTGACAGCCTCTCCGGAGATCTACACCCAGGGACTGCACTTCATTCAGCGTCTGGCCTACGCCAGTGAGATCTCTTTTGCGGAGGCAGCGCCAACGGATCTCTCTGGGCAGGTCACTGTTGTCACCCATAATGCCACGGTTTATATGCCGCTGAGTGAGCTGGTGGACATCCAGGCGGAGCTGGAACGAATTGCCAAGGAGCGGGAGAAAGCAGAAAACGGCCTGCGCCTGGTGGAGCAGAAGCTCTCCAACGAGAAGTTTGTCTCTCGGGCGCCAGAGGCAGTGGTCAACGCAGAAAAGGAGAAGGCAGCCAAATATCGTGAATTGATCGTCAAGCTGGAGGAATCCGCCAAAGCAATGCAGGCATAAGAAAAACCATCGTCCCCGCGTTTACGCGGGGACGATGGTTCCCTATGTTAGAGTGTAAAAATTTTTCATGGTACTGTTGGCTTGAGTGGACGGGCACAGAGGAGTTACTTTTGTATCATGACAGTATTGGTGGTATCACTACCAGAAGCGAATCTTGTCTGCTGGGAACAGTTTGAGGTAGGCGGCTTCGTTACAGCCCGCATCTGAAGAGAGGCGCCGCTGGACACTGAGAGCAGCATACCTCGGGCTGGGGAAGTCCAGGAAAATATCGCCGGAACTGCGAACACTTGGATTTGCTAAAAAATCCAAGACCGTAGTGGAATCAGAAGGGAAGCGGGGGGCTGAAAACTCTTTAAATCCCCGCCGAAAGGCAAAAATATAGAAAATTATGGATTCCCTTCAACTTTTCGACAGAATGCCAAAATGGAACATGCTATGATCACCGTAAGGTAAAGTACCTTACGGTGATTTTCATATATAGCATAGAAAACCGGTATACACATGATGATGGGAATCTATGACCAGAGATATGAAATGGTGAGTGAGGCACACAGAGATATTCACACGTCACTGCGGCTTTACAGCGTAGGCATGTGAATGGAGATACCCATTTGGGTAAATACACACGGAAGAGGAATCAGTCATGGAAATGCAAGCAACAAGTGCAGACAGAAATCTTCTGCTGGAGTTTCGTGGAGAATTAGACCATCACGGCGCAAGGAATGCCCTGCGGGAACTGGAGATGGCAGTAGATGCGGCGCTGCCAAAGGTCCTGGTACTGGACATGTCCGGTATTACATTTATGGACAGCTCTGGCATTGCCTTGATTCTGCGGGCACAGCAACGAATGCAGCTTTTGGACGGAAGCATTCTGGTCTGCAATGTGCCGGCTCAGGCGCGCCGGGTTTTAGATGCAGCCGGAATTGGACGGCTGGTTACGATTAAATGAGGGAGGTTTACATAATGAAAGTCAAAGCAATCAATGAAGTCACCCTGGAATTTCCAAGCCGAAGCAGCAACGAGGGATTTGCCCGTTCTGCAGTTGCCTGCTTTGCCGCACAGCTTGACCCAACTCTCAATGAATTAGAGGATATCAAAACCTCCGTCAGTGAAGCGGTGACAAACGCCATCGTTCATGCATATCCAGATGATCTCGGAAAGGTACTGCTTAAGGTCAGGATTTGTCCGGGCAATGTGCTTGAAATCACTGTGCGGGACCATGGGCGGGGAATCCCGGATGTAGAAAAAGCGCGACAGCCCATGTTTACCACTGGCGGTGCAGAGCGCAGCGGTATGGGCTTTACAATCATGGAGAGCTTCATGGACCAGCTGAGCGTTCGTTCCGCAGCGGGAAAGGGGACAACTGTCGTCATGAAAAAGCGCCTGGCGTCCCGCGTGAAAGCGGCCAAATGAGTGCCACACTGGAACTGCTTCGGGAGGCGCAAAAAGGCAACCGGGATGCCTGCGAACAGGTTGTTCTTGAAAATAACGGCTTGATCTGGAGTGTGGTGCGGCGGTACTATGGACGAGGTGTGGAGCCGGATGACCTCTATCAGTTGGGATGTTTGGGATTTCTAAAAGCAGTGCAGGGCTTTGACTTTGACTATGGAACCTGTTTTTCCACCTATGCCGTACCCAAAATTGCTGGTGAGATTCGGCGTTTTTTGCGGGACGATGGTACAGTAAAAGTCGGACGTGTCATCAGGGAGCAAGCTCAAACACTTTACAGCGCGAGAGAACGCCTGAGACATCAGTTTGGGCGGGAACCTACTCTCTCTGAGCTGTCCGAAGCCACCGGATTCATGCCTGAGGAAATTGCTCAGATTGAATTGGCAACAGACACACCGGAATCCCTGCAGCAGGAAACCGCAGATGGACTGACTCTGGAAGGGACCTTGGGGACAGAGGCTCCTGAGGAAGGACTGGTTGAGCGCATCGCCCTGCGGGAAGCTATCGACGCTCTGCCGGAGAAGGAGCGAATGACCATTTTACTCCGCTATTTCAAGGGGATGACACAGGAGCAGACGGCCCGTGTTCTGGGGGTATCTCAGGTGCAGATATCCCGGCTGGAGCGCAGGGGCTTGAAACGGCTGCGGGAGAGTGTTGGACCGTGAAATAGCTCTCATTCTGAAATTCTGTCATTGTGCGCCAATAGCGCTTTGGCATATTGGTCATCCGGCATTTAGGGTTTTCACGCTCTGGAATGGCAATGGTATCATAGAAGCGTTTCCAGAGAATGCGGTAGCGGGCTTCCGTTTCATCTGGCGGCGCCATATGAAAGACCTCCAGGGGGCGGATTGTGGACTTTCCGGCTGCATAAAACAACGCTTCCCGGTGGGTGCGGTCATAGATGAAAAAGGCTTCGTTTTGATATCGGGTACAAAAATGCTTCCGTAGAAGAGGCAGAACACGATTCTTGGGCTCAATTTCGCTGCCAAGAACACCTCCTAGTTCGGAAAAGCGCACAAATCCTTTGAGCAGGTGAGCCTCGCCGTTCAGGTGGCGCACTGCGGAGAGAATGGGGTACATGGTCTCATCGGAAAAGTTCCGCAGGAACCCGGGGCCATCCTGCAGGAGCTTTGCAACCAGGCGGTATAAACACAGCTCCTTATCCGGCAGGCAGGTGAGGAACCCTTTGCGCAGCAAATCCAGTGCATCAGGGGAACAGGCTGCCACCTTTCTCAGAACGCGCTTGGCGTGGTCGTGGTTTGTCTGGACAGTACGGGAGGGGAACAGTGTCGGTACTGCGTCCTCAGTGCAAAAAATGGCAGTGGGGCTCTCCCGATAGGCATAGCTGTCAAAGATACAAGAGAGCAGCCCATCAAAGCTGCCGTCATAATCATAAATCATTTCTGTCATAGAATCACCTTAGGCACTGTCAAACAGGGAAAGCTGCACCATCTCCTGCTGGGGCAGCAGAGGTCGCTCTGCTGCGATCAGGCTTCGCAGCAAACTGTCCGGAGTAAACCGCAGGCCCTCCGTCATTTGCCCGGAAGCTGTCAGGAAATACTGGGCACGTTTCATGACGACTCCCAGTTTTTTGAGGTGCTCCGTATGGAGCGGTCCCACGCGCCTAGCCGCCAGGATGCGTCTGGCGGAAACCACACCTATGCCGGGAATGCGTAGAAGAGTCTCATAATCTGCCGTGTTGACCTCGACCGGAAAGAAATCCAAATGAGCCAGAGCCCAGCTACATTTTGGGTCTACCCTGGGGTCAAAATCCTGGTTTTGCTCATCCAGCAGTTCCTCAGCCCGGAAACCATAAAACCGCAGCAGCCAGTCCGCCTGGTAAAGCCGGTGTTCTCGTAGTAAAGGGGGCTTGCTGTCCGGCAATAAGGCGTGCTCTACTACCGGCACGTAGGCGGAGTAGAACACGCGTTTGAGACGGTAGCGGTCGTATAAACCCTGTGTCAGACGCAAAATATGGAAATCAGAGTCCGGCGTAGCGCCCACGATCAGCTGAGTGCTCTGCCCGGCCGGTGCAAATTTGGGGGCATGGCGGTACTTGACCAATTCCTCTCGGTTTTGCCGGCTCCGCACCTGAATCTGACGCATGGGAGCCAGAATGGCTCCCTTTGTTTTTTCCGGTGCCAGCGTTCGCAACCCTGCCTCCGACGGCAGCTCAATATTCACGCTGAGCCGGTCCGCCAACAGACCCAATTGCTCCACCAGCTCTGGTGCAGTTCCTGGAATGGTCTTGGCGTGGATATATCCATTAAAGCGGTATTGCTCCCGCAAAAGCCGCAGAGCGCGGATCATCAGCTCAGTGGTATAGTCTGGGGAGCGGAAGACGCCAGAGGAGAGGAACAGTCCCTCAATATAGTTCCGGCGATAAAACTGGATTGTCAGATCTGCCAGTTCCTCCGGCGTAAAGGCTGCCCTCCGGGTATCATTGCTGCGGCGGTTGACGCAGTATTTACAGTCATAGATACAGCGGTTGGTTAGCAGGACCTTCAGCAGTGTCACGCACCGCCCGTCTGCGGAAAAGGAATGGCAGCACCCTGCCACGGAAGACGAAGTGTTGCCCACATACCCTACTTTGGACCCGCGATTGCCACCGCTGGAGGTGCAGGCTGCGTCATACTTGGCGGCATCAGTTAGGATGGTCAGCTTGTCCAGGACATCCATCAGCAGCTGCGGGTCCTCCGGCGGCAATGCCGGGTGGGACGCTCAATGGCATCCACAATCCGGAAAAGCTGGGCGGTCAAAAAAGCCACACCTATCAGAATCAAGAAGAGTGTCCAACCAGTCATCATACATACCTCCTGTATCGAACTTTTGTTCTGCGACTATTTTAGCTCGAACAATTGTTCTTGTCAAGCATAAAATCGAACAAAATTTCGATTCCTGAAAAGGGACAAAAAAAGAGACGGCAAAGCCGTCTCTTTATTCTTTGCAATCGGCCAGACTTTGGAGAAAGGTGTTTACTGCATCTTCCGGAGTTGCCCAGCTGGTCACAAGCCGAATACAGGTTTGATCTGGCCCCTCCGCGTGGTCAACTTCAAAGCGATATCCCGCAGCTTGCAGGCCTTTGACAACCGAATTCGGCAGTACGGGGAACTGCTGATTAGTGGGGGAGGGCAGCGGGAACGCGCAGCCCAAAGCGGACAGCCCATCCCGCAGGCGGAAGGCCATCTCGTTAGCGCGGCGGGCCAGCTCCCAGTAAAGCCCGTCTTTCAGCAGGGCCTGAAACTGCAATCCCAACAGCCGGCCTTTCGCCAAGACCGCGCCCCGCTGTTTCATGTGCCAACGGAAGCGGTCGTGTGGAAGTGTCATCACTAGGGCCTCCCCAAAAAGGGCGCCATTTTTCGTGCCGCCGATATAGAACGCATCTGTCAGCGCTGCCAGGTCCGACAGAGTGAGATCACTCTCCGGCGATGTAAGGGCTGAGCCCAGCCGTGCGCCGTCCAAATAGAGAAGGAGACCGTGAGTGTCACAGCAATCCCGCAGGGCGACGAGCTCGGCTTTGGTATAAACCGTGCCTACCTCGGTAGAGTCTGAGAGATAGACCAGCCGTGGCTCAACCATATGTTCGGTGCTGTGGCTGGCCAGGACGTTCTCAATCTCAGCAGGTGTCAGCTTACCGTCCTCCGTGGGAACGGTGCAGACCTTGTGACCGGCGGCCTCAATGGCACCAGTCTCATGAACGCAGATATGGCCGGTCTGGGCGGCGATCACCGCCTCATAGGACTGGAGCAGAGCAGAAATGGTCACTAGGTTCGTCTGGGTACCGCCTACAAAAAAATGGACACCGGCTCCAGGCGCACCGCAGAGCTCACGGATCAGTGACCGAGCGGCTTCGCAGTACGGGTCCAGACCGTAGCCTACAGTCTGCTCCAAATTGCTGTCAAGAAGAGCCTGGAGAACTTGAGGGTGGGCGCCTTCGCTGTAATCGTTACGGAAACTGTACATAGATTTTCACCACTTTGTTACAATTTTGATGTTGCAATCATAGCGCGCATCCTGTATAAATGCAAGGGTAGAAAGTGGTATTTTTTTGGAAACGGGGAATACTGAATAGGGAACTTTTTCAAGACTCCGTTCGTCATACAACGAGAAAGGAAGTGCAATATGAAAAAATGGATGATGCTGGCCGCGGCCCTGGTACTGCTGACGGCCATGACCGCCTGCGGCGGCAATTCTGACAAGGAGAACGCAGATAGTTCGGAGGTGGCGTTGGACAGCTTTTATGCGGGGCTGGCAGAGGAATACCACTGGACAGAGGATGCGGCTGCCAGTGAGGCAGACGAGCTGCTGCTGAGCAACATAGAGGGAGAAATGCTGGACTCCTACTACCCCGGGCTGAGTGAAATTGCTACCAAGCAGCTGGTGGCGAAGGCGCCGCTGATGTCCGCTGTTGTGAACGAGGTGGTTTTCCTACAATGTGAGACAGACGAGGACGCGGACAAGGCTGCGGAAATTCTTCAGAAACGCATTGACTACCAAGTGGGAGATGAAACCAACCCCGGAGGAGCCTGGTATCCGGAATCCATTGAGTCCTGGAAGCAAGCGCAGGTCATCCGGGAGGGGACCTATGTAGCCATGATCGCCTCGGCCGAGCACCAGGCGGACATTGCCGAGAAATTCCAGCAGCAGTTCCAGTGACAAGCGGACAGCCGCAGCGCCCCGCTGCGGCTGTTTTAGTCTGTTTAGGAGGATGAGACCCCTTGATATTCAGCAGTCTGACCTTTCTCTTTGCCTATTTGCCGCTGACGCTGGCGGTCTATTTTCTTGTGTCGCTGCGGTGGCGAAATCTCATTTTGCTGCTGGTCAGCCTGTTCTTTTATGGCTGGGGGGAGCCGGTCTATATCACCATCATGCTCCTCTCCATTCTGATTGACTATACCCATGGGCTGCTAGTGGAAAAATACCGAGACAACGACAAAAAGGCCCGCTGGTTTGTGACCCAGTCGATCATCTTCAACCTGTTTTTGCTGGGCTTTTTCAAGTACGGGACCTTTCTCGCCGAAAATCTGTATCTGCTTACTGGAATCCAGATCCCGGAGAGCGTAACAGTTCTGGGGGTTACGGTGCCGCTTCTGGGAGTGCCGCTGCCTATCGGAATCTCTTTTTATACTTTCCAGACCATGAGCTACACCATTGATGTCTACCGTCGGGACGCTCCAGTGCAGAGAAATCCTGTTACGTTTGGAGCTTTTGTCACTATGTTCCCTCAGCTGATCGCTGGCCCCATTGTCAAATATAAGACTGTGGCGGCGGAGCTGGAGCACCGGACATATACCATGGAGCAGTTCGCACTTGGCGCCCAGCGCTTCTGCGTGGGACTTGCCAAAAAGGTGCTGCTGGCCAACTCCATCGGCGCGCTGTGGGAAGCGCAGCTGGCGGCCCAGTCCGCCGGGACGCTGACGGTCTTCGGCGGCTGGATGGGGCTGCTGGCGTTTGGCTTCCAGATCTACTTTGATTTCTCCGGTTATTCCGATATGGCTATCGGTCTGGGGCGGATGCTGGGCTTCCGCTTCAACGAGAACTTTGATTACCCCTACCTCGCCGCCTCTGTGACGGAATTTTGGCGGCGGTGGCATATGTCCCTCACCAGCTGGTTTCGGGAGTACCTGTATATCCCGCTGGGGGGCAACCGTGGTGGGATCGCCAAGACGCTGCGCAACCTCCTGATTGTCTGGTTCTGCACGGGCTTCTGGCATGGAGCCAGCTGGAATTTCATCTTATGGGGGCTCTACTTTGCTCTCTGGCTGATTCTTGAAAAGTATGTCCTTCGGGATTTACTGGCCCGGACGCCGGCGGCAGTCAAACATTTGTATACACTGGCAGTGGTGTTTGTAGGCTGGGGCCTCTTCGCTATGGAGGACCTGTCAGTGTGTGGGAGGTATCTCGCGGCCTGCTTTGGTGCGGCGCCGGCTTGGAGCGCAGTGGACGGCTATACACTCCGCAGCTACGCTGTCACGTTTCTGCTGTTGGTTGTAGCCTCTACAAATTGGGGGGCTCGGACTTGGGCGCGCATTCCAGATCGGGCGCGGAGAATTCTGGCTCCGGTCCTGATGGCACTGTCCCTGGTAGTCTGCACGGCGTATCTGGTGGACGGCAGTTACAATCCGTTTCTCTATTTCCGCTTTTAAGGAGGACGAGCCATGACAACAAGATACAGCCGCTTTTTGTCTGCGTTTTTCTGCCTTTTTCTGGGAGGACTCTTGGTATGGCACATTCTGCTGCCGGACCGGGCAAGCTCAGAGACGGAGAACCGCACCCTGGCCCAACGGCCGGACTTTTCCTGGGCGGCGCTGGTGGACGGTAGCTACACCGCGGCGGTGGAGGAGTATTTTGCTGACCAGTTTCCCCTCCGGGATGGTTGGACGGGCCTGAAGGCCAGAACGGAACAGCTCCTTGGAAAATCAGAGTTCAACGGCGTGTATCTCTGCGGGGACACACTGATCTCCAGGGTGGAAACACCGGATGCGGAGCAGGTGGAGAAGAATCTCTCTTATGTGAAGCGGCTGGCGGAGAGTACCGCCGTTCCAGTGACCTTTGGCCTGATCCCGTCGGCGGCGGAGGTCTGGAAGGACAAGCTGCCTGATGGCGCGGCCAGCTGGGATCAGACAGACCTGCTGGAGGAGAGCGGAGTGGATTTTCTCACGGCCCTCTCCACCCACGCCGGCGATCAAGTTTTCTACCGCACGGACCATCATTGGACCACACTAGGGGCCTTTTACGGGGCAAATGCTCTGCTGGAGACTTGGGGAATAGAACCACTAAGGGTAGAAGACTTTACGCCAGAAACGGCCTCTGACAGCTTCAATGGCACCCTCTACTCTCAGTCTGGTATCCACTGGCTCAGACCGGATAGCATAGAGTTTTGGGCGAAGGAGGACGGCCTGACCGTGACCTCCTGGCGGACAGGGAAGCCGGAGCCTGCGTCCCTCTACGACCGGTCATATCTGAATGTTAAAGACAAGTACTCTGCCTTCCTGGGTGGTAATCAGCCACTTTGTGTCATTAAAAATGAGAATCTTCCGGAGGGAGAGAAAGTGCTGGTCATCCGAGATTCCTACGCGGATTCCCTAGCGCCTTTTCTGGCCCAGCGCTTTGCCGAGGTGCATCTGCTGGACCTACGCTACTACCGGGCCTCTGCCGCCCAGTACGCTGAGAAACATGGAATGGACCGGATCGCGGTGTTGTATAGCGCCCAGAACTTCATCTCCGACCGGAACCTGGTGTTGCTGGCCCAGTGAAGCGGCTTTGCCGTATAACTCGCCATAGGTGGGTGGGGTACCACGACAAACAGTCAACAGCGGGCACATGGTTATTTGGCTGTGCTTTGTATAGTAAAAAGAACGCCCTAATGGGCGTTCTTTTTACTTGAGGAACATTTATGGACCGGTGCCAGTGCCGTCGCACCGCCATCCCTCCTCCGTCCTGTACAGGACGCCCACCTGAAAGTTCTCAAACGCGCCCTCCGGGGCCTCTCCGTACCGGCCGTCATAGTCCCCGGTGTTGCCCGCCATCTGGTAGTTCCGGGCATGCTGGGTTTCCGGGACAAAGATGCGGGTATAGGAGAACCAGAACCGCTCATGGCCTTCGCTGGCATCCGGATAAGAGGTCTCCGGCATATCTGCCCAGCTGTCCACGCCGGCGATGGCCCGCACATAGGTGCATGCAAAGATGCTGCCGGAGGTAACGGCCAGCGCAGACTGTGTTGCCGCGTCGGACCAGGCCTGGGCGATCTTCAGATGGCTCTGCCCCTCATCTGGGATCAGAATATCTGCTTGAAGGGCATCCCATTCAAGGCCATCATACCACTCCCGCAAAGCAGAAAAGAGGGTGCCGTCATAAACGGCGTCCGCACCCGTAATAGGGGCTGCCAGCCAGACAGTCTCATCTCGAAGCGTGCAGCGGACCAGATTAACGCCTTGCCAACACTGGACGGAAGCGGCACCGTTCCCGGAACTCAGCGTTAGGGAGGCGGCATTCTCCGGTGGAACAGGGTTATCGGCAAAGGTCCAGCGGAAGTCCGAAGGGTAGTTTTCCAACCGGTAGCTCCAATAGTCCTCCAAAGCTGCCGGATAGGCTCCGCCGCCCCGGCCGTCTGCCAAGGTTAGATCCAGCGTGACAGAGCCAGCCATCTGTTCAAGCGTCGTCTGAAGTGTCCGGCCTGCCTCGGTGGGTGCGCCGGCCACTGCCGCCAGCAGCTGGCCGTACGCCTCCCGGCCAGATTCTGTCAGGGCGGAGGAATTCCACTCCAGGTTCTGGAGGCCGCCAGAGAAGAGGGAGCCGTCATCCGTATCGGCGATAGAGGTGGCATATTCCGTCAGCTTGCCAAGAGCCGCCTCCTGCTCCTGGGTGTCATACCGGCCCATCAGATTCAGGAAGATGGTCTGATTATCATAGAACATATAGTAGAGGTCCCTGGGCCGGACCTGGGAGGGGGGCAGCAGGTCATTTTCCAGCAGCACCCGGGCAAGGCAGGCGGCGAACATGGGGTTATCACTGGTTCTGCCCACGTCAGTGGGGATGCTGCTCTCCAGCAGCGTGGGGCCGCTGTCGGTCAGAGTATGGAACACCAGGAGGTTATCGGAGTTCATGCCACCCACCCAGCCGTCCTCGTCCATGTACATGCCGCCGGCCATCACAGTCAGTGCGGGGGTGGCGGTGTGGAGCTCATAGCCGTAGGAATAAACCTGGATTCCAAGCTCTGGGTAGGCAGGGGCGGTATCCACCAGCTCCAAAGAGGTGATGCGCCAGTCGTCCCATTCCGCCTGAGTGCCGGAATCATGCCACACGCCGTTCACATAGGACTGCTGGCCGGTATGGGTCTGCCACCAGGAAAGCTCCTCTAATACATGTTCCCGGGCGGCGGAGAGCACCATTTCCGGCGCGTCGATACTGTCTGCGATGTGGTCGGTGTAGGCAGCGGTGTCCTTGTAGACCAACAGGTTTTCTCCGTCGAAATAAATCCGGCGGACGGCGGTACCGGACACATTTGCTTCACCGGAGAGGGGGACGGAGGCACACAGAAACAGACATCGACGGTTGGTGTCGATGAGGCTGTAGTCCCACCCGATCATTTCCGGCCAGTTGTTTTCCAAAAGCGCGGTGATGTCTGCATGGTAAAGCTGCCCACCCCGCTGGAAAAGCAGTTGATTTCCATCCGTGAACAACTCGCTGGCGCCGTCGCCGTCCAAATCAAGAATTGCCGTGTCACCTCCATAAACCCGGGCCAATAGAACAGGGGTATCCGGGTCCTGGAAATAGTAGTAATCGTGGATGATACTTCGCTGGTAATCCAGGATAGATTCCTGAGTCAGATAGGAGAGCACCAGTCCCTCATAGCCAAACAGGTCGGAGAAGAAGTCGATGGAGACGTCGTCCAGGCCCGTGCCCTCGGGGAAGGTGAAGAAGCAGCCCGCGTCCCAGGCGATCATCCGGCTATTTCCGACGGCCTCGTCATAGATTACGGCGGCGTAGAGATTGCCGTCGGTGGAGAGATAGGGCCGGAAAGAAATCTCGCTGCCATCCATGCCGTGGATGAGCATGCCGCCGCCCCGCTCTGCACAGTCTCCGATACGGCGGGTCACGGCGACTGGCTCTGGCTGATAGGGGGCCAAGTCCGTCAGAGGAATGGTCAGCACCGGTTCTACCTCCGGAAACACCGTGGAAATCACGGGCCTTTTACTGGGGAGGTTGGACACAAACCAAAAGCTCCCGTCCGGCTGCTCCTCCAGCGTTACGCAGGCCCAGGGATATTCCGCATCCGTCCAGGCTGCATCCTCAAAAGCCCAGCCGGGAGCGCCGGAACCATATACACCTGCAGAGCGGTAGTAGAGCTGGATGGTGTTCCCGATCCGTTCTCCGGCGGTGATGAGGACGTTGGCGAAATAGTTGGTATCGCCATGGGCCCAGTAATAGGCGTCATACTGCGAGAGATATGTGAAGTTTTCCAGTCCCTTGCCGGTGGTTTCCTCCACGCTCAAGCCAGTGTACTGATTCAACAGAGTGTCCATATCGGAGGTCGTGGCCTTGTACCGTGGGCAGTCCGGCAGTTCACTGCCATAGACCAGGGAGTCTTCTTCGGCACTGGAACCGGTGATGCCGTCAAATGTGCTGCTGTTGGGGATGCCGCAGTAGAACAGCTCATAGAGGTCGATGTCCTCCGGCCGCTCATAGAGAGAAACCAGGAACTGATTGCGGATATTTGTGCCGGAGACGTCGTTATTGAAAAATTCCTCATTGAAATACGCCAGCTCGTCGCCGGTGAGGGGGCGGGCTTCCGGCTGCTTGGCTCCGGTAAAGGTGACGGCGCATACCACCGCTGCCAGAGCCAGCACCAGGAACAAGGCGGCGCTCTTGGTCTGGCGGTTCTCGGCAATCCGGGTGATCCGGTCCCGTAGATGCCGCTTGTCTGAGGTCATGGTGGTGGCGGAGAGCAGGGGAGAGGACGGGCCTCTTCGAACGGGGATCAGAGCCAGCAGCGTCCGTCCATAGGCAATACGCTCCTCTGCATTCAGGCGGGCCAGAACCGCCTCATCGCACGCCAGCTCACAATCGGTTTTAGATGCCGCGGCTGCTGCCCACACCAGCGGATGGAACCAGTATACCGCTAGGCACACGACGCGCAGCAGCGACCAGAGGGGATCGAAATGCCGGGCGTGAGTCTCCTCATGGGCCAGCACATACCGCAGGTTCTCCGGCGAGGCAGCTGCCGCCGGCGTCACATAAATGGCGGGGCGCAGCAGGCCAAACAAGCAGGGGGAGGGCAGTCCAGCATCCACCCAATAGACTGGATATTTGAAACCTTCTACCTGATAAGGTATTCTCACTTTACAAAGCTTGCGCCAAAAGCGTAAGTTAGAGACCAGCAGCCAGACTGCCATGCCAGACATGCCAGCCAGCCAGACAGAGTACAGAAAGGCTTCCAGGCTGATTTGGCGGGCATATTGCACCGTATGGGTGACGTCTTTTTGATCCGTGAAAACACGGGTGTTATCTTGGGTTGCACGATCCAGGGCGATCCGCTGATAGTCCGATGGAGTTCGCTCCTGAACAGGTGTGCTGTCTGGTGCGGTAACACTTTCCCGAATAGGCTCAATATAGAGAGCTTGGGAACCGATCTGCCGTCCCATTGGCTCTGCTGCTGTCAACACGGAGAAGTCCACGGCGGGGAGGCTTACCGGTAACAGCAGCCTCGCCAAAACCAACCCCCACAGGGCATACTGCACACGCCGGGGAATGGAATTGCGGAAAAGCCACCGCAAAAGCAGCAGTGCTGCAATCAATACGGAGGATGTGAAAAGAACTTCTTTCATGACTGTGCACCTTCTGCCCTTTCCAGGATAGCAGCAAGCTCCGCTAGGTCCTCCTCACTCAGTGCACGGCTCTCCACCAGGCTACTGACCATCAGTCCCAGGCTGCCACCGTAAACTTTGGAGAGAAAGCTCTCCGTCTCCGCTAGGGCCGCGTCCTCTCGCTGCACGGAGGGGAAGTAGCGCCGCGCCCTGCCACCGGGTTCATACCGAACAGCGCCTTTGGTCTCCAGCCGGGAGAGCATGGTGATGATGGTATTCTTGCTCCAGCCGGTCTCCGCCCGCAGGACCGCCGTCAGCTCTGTGATGGTCTGTGGCGAGCGGGCCCACAGGTGGTTCATCAGCTTCCACTCGCTGTCGGACAAATTGACGTGCATGTTCTCACCTCCTAGATGGTATACAATTGTCTACCAGAAACATATCAGAGAGGTAGACGTTTGTCAACCTCAAAATAGTTACAAAAAATGACGGAACAGGCAGTACCTGTCCTGCCGTCAGGAGAAATCAGTACCCCCAAAGCAGCAGAGCATACATACAATCCCCAGGGTATAGAACTCGTATTCCGGCAGACGAAAGGGAATGTAGAAAAGAAATCCTATGTAAGCCATCTGTCTGATAAAAGGTTTCGGCGATGGCAGAGGGGGAGAAGCTATAAGGCTGTTTTTGCGGTTGACCCGCCCCGCATTTTGCCGTAAAATAGGAGCTGAGAATTTTTAGATATAATGGAGATCACATATGCAAGACTTCAATTCCCGATACATCGCCGCGCGCAAAGCAGTGATCGCTCGGGACCTTCAGAGACTTAACCCCATGCAGCGCAAAGCCGCCATGACTACGGAGGGGCCGCTTCTCCTGCTGGCGGGCGCCGGCAGCGGCAAGACCACGGTGCTCATCCAGCGGGTGTATACACTTTTGACCTATGGGCGGGGTAGCGACTCAGAAGAGGTACCAGAGTGGGCAGAGGAGGAAGACATCCACTTTTTGGAGGCGTTTCCGGACCGGCCTACGGATCTGGAGCTTGACCGGGCTCACCGTCTGTGCGCCGTAGATGTGCCCCGGCCCTGGGAGATTATCGCCATCACCTTTACCAACAAGGCGGCGGGGGAACTGAAGGAGCGCCTCGCGGCCCGTCTGGGGCCGATGGCCAACGACGTCTGGGCCTCCACCTTCCACTCCGCCTGTGTCCGGATTCTTCGGCGGGACATTGACCGCATCGGTTTTGACAAGGACTTTACGATCTACGATACCGACGATGCTAAGCGAGTCATCAAGGATATCGTGAAGGAGCAGAACCTGGACGAAAAGGCTTTCCAGCCCAAGAGCGTCCTGGCCGCCATCAGCCACGCCAAGGACCAGTACGAGACGCCGGAGGATTTTGCCCGGCGCTGTGAGACAGAAAACGACTGGAAAAAGAGCCGGATTGCAAAAATCTATGCCGCCTACCAGAAAAAACTGATGACTGCTAACGCGCTGGACTTTGATGACATTATCTTTCACACTGTAACACTGCTGCAGCGGGAGCCGGAGGTCCTGCGGTACTATCAAAATAAGTTCCGCTATGTGCTGGTGGATGAGTATCAGGACACCAACCATCTCCAATATCTCCTCACAAGCCTCCTGGCGGGCGGGTACAGGAATCTCTGTGTGGTGGGCGATGACGACCAGTCCATCTACCGTTTCCGGGGCGCTAACATTGAGAATATTTTGAGCTTTGAGCAGCAGTATCCAGACGCCCGGGTGATCCGCCTGGAGCAGAACTACCGTTCCACCCAGAACATTCTGGATGCCGCCAACGCCGTCATTCAAAACAATGTGGGCCGTA
Source organism: Pusillibacter faecalis (assembly GCF_018408705.1). Classification (GTDB taxonomy): domain Bacteria; phylum Bacillota; class Clostridia; order Oscillospirales; family Oscillospiraceae; genus Oscillibacter; species Oscillibacter faecalis. The sequence goes on along the minus strand of NZ_AP023421.1, from coordinate 338,226 downwards.
AAGGTAAGACTCTCTGGACCGACAACGGCGGTGGGGAAGTTGTAACCGTCAAGACCTCCTTCAACGAGGGAGACGAGGCCAACTTCGTGGTAGGAGATATCCTGATGGGCGTGAACCGGGGGCGGCGCTTCCGGGACACAGCGGTGCTCTACCGAATGAATGCGCAGTCCAACGCACTGGAATACGCCATGAAGCGCAACGGCATCCCTTATAGAGTGGTGGGAGGCATGAAGTTCTTCGACCGGGCGGAGGTCAAGGATGTGCTGGCCTATCTCTGTGTGCTGAACAATCCGTTAGATGACCTGCGGCTGCGGCGGATCATCAACAACCCAGCCCGGGGTATCGGCGCTACCACCATGGACAAGGTGGCGGTCCTGGCGGAGAGCCAGGGGGCGTCGCTTTACGAGATCATCCGTAATGCGGACCTGTTCCCGGATCTCAAAAGCGCCTCCGTCAAGCTGCTGAAATTCGCGGACCTCATCGACGGGCTCCGCCGCCAGGGGGCGGAGCTAGCCCTGCCGGAGTTTTACGACGTGGTGTGCGACCAGACCGGATACGTCCGGGCCCTAGAGGAGAAGAACGACATGGAGAGCCGGGGCCGGATTGAAAACGTCCAGGAGCTCAAGTCCAACATCCTGGGCTTTCTGGAGCAGGACCCGGAGGACGCCACTCTCTCCGGCTTTTTGAACGAGATCGCCCTGTACACGGATCTCGACAGCGTGGAGGCGGGGGACGACTGCGTCACCATGATGACGATCCATTCCGCCAAGGGCCTGGAATTCCCGACGGTCTATGTGGTGGGGATGGAGGAGGGCATTTTCCCCGGCGCCTCCGCCCAGTACGACCAGGAGGAGCTGGAGGAGGAGCGACGGCTGTGCTATGTGGCTATGACCCGCGCCAAGGAGAAGCTGACCCTTACCAACGCTCGGCAGCGGATGCTGTACGGCCGCACCAGCGCCAACCGCCCCTCCCGCTTCCTGGAGGAGATTCCGGAGGACAACATGCGCTGGGAGGGCAAGCCCGAGCCGCGCTTTGGCGGAATGGAGGCGACCTTTGGCGGCGACCGCTGGGAGGGCGGCGCTTCCGGCGGATACGGCGCGCCTTCCACTGCACGGAGTGGCGTGTGGGTAAGGTCCCAGCGCGCCCAAACACTCTCGCGGGGGAGCGGCGCTGCCCCTATGCTGCAGCTTAATCAGGGCGATATGGTTGAGCATACCGCCTTTGGAAAGGGCATGGTGCTGTCCGTCCGTCCCATGGGGGGAGATGCCTTGCTGGAGGTGGCCTTTGATCAGATGGGGACCAAGAAGCTGATGCTGAAATCCGCCGGGAACCACCTGAAAAAATTATGAAAGCAGGAGCCGTGAACACGTGTTCACGGCTCCTGCTGTTTCCCAACGCTTAAAATCCTGGATAATGACAGCAAAACCACACCCCGGATCAGAGCCGGATACCAGATGGAAAGAGCGCTCTTCCACTGGAAACCCCAGCCGACGCCGCCATCCGGAGTCTGAACGGCCCCGCTGCCGGCCCAAATGCCGGAGAGCAGCCCAACAGCCCACACAACAACACCCAGCCAACGGCACCAGAGTTCCCACGGAATCCTCTGATACCAGGGAACAGGGAATCCCAGCGGCTCCCCATAGATCAGGCGCTCAATGGGAACCGACAGCGCCAGGGCAAGCAGCTTCAGACTCTCAAGATCGGGCATGGTTTTCCCAACCTCCCAATTGGAGATCGTCTGCCGCGTCACGTAGAGTTGGGCCGCCAGCGCCTCCTGAGACAGGCCGGAACGCTTGCGTTCCGCGCAGATCCGCTGCCCTACCAGATTGGTATGTTTCCGGAACATGGAATGCCCTCCTTTCCCACATCAGAGAATATCACGGGAAGATCTTTGCGGTCAAGCAAGGATTCCTTGCCGCGCTCAGGGCACAACCTCAATACCTAAAATCCGGGCAACCACGGCAGCCTGACTTGCGTCGATCCTGGCGCCTTTGAGTTCGGAACAGGTCTCTGAGAGGGTAATGCGGTCCAGCGTACAGGTAGAGAGGTCGCATCCCCGGAGGCTCGTTCGGAAGAAATCAGCACCGGTAAAATCCACGTGCTGAAAGACGGTTTTCCCAATTCGGCTCTCCGCCAGGGTAGATTCCGTGAAGCTGCTGCTATCAAGCGTGCAGTGGTCCCATACCGTGCCGACATAATTTCCGTAGCGGAACCGCCCACCCTCCAAACGGCAGCTTTTAAAGCGCGCCTTCCGGAAGTCGGCGCCGTCCGCTTTACAGCCATCAAGGAGCACACGCTGCCAATAACTGCGGGACAGGCGGCAGCTTTCAAACTGACAGTTCTGAAAACAGGCGTCATAAAGGGACGCACCGGAGAAGTCACAGCCCAGGAACCGGCAGGCATGGAGATGGACATTTCTGCAGGTGAGCTCCGAAAAATCGGCTTGTTCCACCACTGTATGTTCCAGGGTCAGATCCTCCAGCCGGTCTCCGCTCTCCCGGGCGGCCTGAAGGACTTGATACAGCTCCTCGCTCATCTGCGCCGCTGCTCCGGCAGCCACAAAAGCTCCTCAAAGCTCCTGATATATACGTCGCAAAAGCTCCGCATCTCTTTTTCGTCCTGAGCGAAATAGTTGTCATACACGCCAACAACCCGCATTTTAGCGGCCCGAGCGCCCCAGCAGGCGGCGAGACTGTCGTCAAACACCGTGCAGTCCTCCGGACGGACGCCGCCGGCCTTGGCTGCAGTCAGCCAGATCTCCGGCGACTTTTTCTCAAGGCCCAGGTCATGGGCGAAGGTGATATTCTCAAAATACTTCTCCAGGCTCAGGGCCTTGAGCGCCGTGCGGCAATGTTCCGGTACGCTGGATGTCACCACGGCCAGCCGCCGACCCTCGGCTTTGCACTGCTTGAGATAGGCGCGGACGCCGGGTTTGATGCTGACGTGGGCGTAGAGGTCCTCTGCAAGCTCCATCCACTCCGCCATGATTTCCTCGCAGCTCTCCGGGAGATTGCAGAACTCTTTGGTAAACTTGGCGGCTAGAGGAAAAATGGTATGGGCCACGCCCTCATAATAGGCATGGGTGTAAGGAAGGCCTCTCCTGGCCAAAAACTCCCGGTCCACGTTCTTCCAGATGCCGTTAGAGTCAATCAAAGTACCGTCTAAATCGAATAAAAACATACTTTACACCTCTTTTTCCAACCAGAACCTCCAGGGAAAGTCCCGGGCCTCCTCCGCGTAGTCCACGCCGATGCGGGGGCCGGAACAAAGCCGCTCCTTAGCTGGTATGGGAGCAGGCAGACCGATGTCCTCGGGACCGTCGCATACAAAAAGGGTATCACCAGTCAGGTCCAGGCCGTTTTCGTGTCTGGTCAGGGAAAAACCCTGGCAGACCTTTCCAGGACCGTTCAAAAAGTTTTTCAAACGATAGGCCGTAAGCGGCTTTTCCCCATACCGAAGCTGCTGCATCCACTCCGTCCCCGCGACAGGCTCCACAGAGCGCACCAGGACCGCCGCCGGCTCGCCCTCCGGCTCTGTCACAAAATTCAGGCAGTGGTACATACCGTAGATCAGATAGATATAGGCATGGCCTGGAGCGAGAAAAAGAGTTTCCGTCCGTGCAGTCCGCCGGTAATGGTAGGCGTGGCAGGCTTTGTCGCATCGGCCAATATAGGCCTCGGTCTCTGTGATGCGGCCGGCGAGAAACCTACCCTTCCATTGTCGGACGAGAACTTTGCCCAACAGGTTTTGGGCGGTCTCGACGGTATTGCCGCTGTAAAATTCCCGGGAAAGCCTTGCCATTTTATCACCTCAGTGCTACAATAAAAAACTGTTTTGACCGTCTGCTGACCAATGCAGCGGGGCGCATGAATTCTTGATTTCCCAGTATATCACGGAAGAGAGTGTGGAGCAAGTCCAATGAAAGCCAATCAAATTCGCCAAACGGTATTCCCTCTGCTGACAGCGTTCATCTGGGGCACCTCCTTTGTGGCCCAGAGCGTGAGCACAGATCATATCGGGCCCTTTACTTTCAACGCCGCGCGCTCTATCGTGGCATTTTTGTCTCTGTTGGCGCTGACGTTCCTTTTGCGCCAGATTCGGCAGCGGGATTTCCAAGGAGCTGTGGAAGTACCATCTGCGGCCAGACGGGAACTGCTCTTGGGAGGGATTTGCTGCGGTGCTGCGCTGACCATGGCCTCCTATTTCCAGCAAAAAGGGTTGGAGACGACAACCGCTGGGAAGTCGGGGTTTATCACGGCGCTCTATATTGTCATTGTACCCATTGCGGGGGTTTTTCTAAAAAAGAAGGCTCCACGGACTGTTTGGCTCAGCGTGGTGCTGGCGGTGGCGGGACTATACTGCCTTTGCATCACAGAGGGCTTCTCTATAAATGAGGGCGACTGTTATACGATGGTATGTGCCCTGTGTTTTTCCGCCCATATTCTGATCATTGACCACTTTACAAAAAAAGTAGATGGAGTCGAGCTCTCCTGCGTGCAGTTTTTGGTGGCAGCGGTTCTCTCCGCAGCCGGAATGCTTTTGACAGAATCCCCCTCCTGGGGGGCTCTGCGGATGTGCACGTGGCCGATTCTCTATGCGGGATTTTTCTCCAGCGGGGTGGGCTACACGCTTCAGATCCTGGCGCAGAAAGATTCCAATCCAACGGTTGTGTCGCTGCTGCTGAGCCTGGAATCCGTGTTTGCCACGGTGGCGGGGGTGATCCTCCTGCATGATCAAATGAGTGGACGGGAATATGTAGGATGTGTATTTATGCTGGCGGCGGTGGTTTTGGCCCAGTTACCGGACCGAAAGCGAGTTTTTTTATAAGTCTTGAAAGGCGGGGAGGAAGCTCTCCGCCTTCTTGCTGTGGATTGTCGGAAGAGTGCCGATTTAGGGTTGAACAACCCCAATAGTTTGTGGTATACTATCAAACTGTATGAGTATGTTGAGAGGTGGTACCATGCGCGTCGATGTGCTGGGCGTCGGATTTGATAATGTCACGATGGATGAGGCGGTGGGCCGGGCCGTGAAATTTCTGGATGGAGATCAGGCCCGCTATGTAGTCACCCCCAATCCAGAGATTGTAGAGGTGTGCCGCGAAAATCCGGCGGCCAGAGCTGCGGTCAATGGGGCAGCTCTGGTGCTTCCGGATGGCATCGGCGTCATCAAGGGCGCGGCCATGCTGGGAACCCCCTTGAAGGAAAGAACTCCCGGTATTGAATTTGCCGCCCGGCTGATGAAGCGTATGGCGGCAGAGGGGAAATCCCTTTTTTTACTGGGAGCGAAGCCGGGGGTGGCGGAGACGGCCGCGCAGCGACTGGCGGCTCAATATCCCGGGCTGCAGATTGCCGGCGTTCACGACGGTTACTTCCGAGAGAGTGATCCCGTAGCCGCTGAAATTGCCCACAGTGGTGCTGATGTGGTGTTCGTGTGTCTGGGTGCACCCAAGCAGGAGCTTTGGATGGCGGAATATGGTCCGGCCACTGGAGCACGGCTGCTGTGCGGACTTGGCGGCAGTCTGGATGTATTTGCCGGGACTGTGGAGCGTGCGCCTGAATTCTGGCGGAAGCACGGCTTAGAGTGGTTTTACCGGCTCTGCAAGGAGCCGAGGCGTATTGGCCGTATGATGAAGCTGCCGCTGTTTTTGGTACATGTGAAGCAGGAAAAGAGGCGAAAATGAGCGGAAAATTGATTGTATTTGAGGGAACAGATGGCTCCGGTAAGGCGACGCAGACAAAGCTTCTGTGCCGCTATTTGGAGCAGTATGGTATCCCCTATCGCAAGGTGGATTTCCCGCGGTACGGACAGCCCTCTGCCGCCATGGTGCAGGAGTATCTGGCCGGAAATCTTGGCAAACACCCTGGCGACGTGAATGCCTATGCTGCATCGTTGTTTTATGCGGTAGACCGCTATGCATCCTATCGGCAAGACTGGGGAAAGTTTTACGAGAGCGGCGGACTGATTGTGGCGGACCGCTACACCACATCCAATGCGGTCCACCAGGCTGCAAAGCTCCCTGATGCGGAGAGAAAGCCTTATCTGGACTGGCTTTTTGACATAGAGTATCGGCTGCTGGGCCTGCCGAAGCCGGACCTAGTGGTTTACCTGGAGATGCCAACCCTGCTGACAGAACAGATGCTGCGCAGGCGGGAGCAATCTACTGGCGCTCAAGCAGACATCCACGAACAGGATGAGGAGTATCTGGAGCACTGCCATACCAATGCGGAGGAGGTGGCGCGGCTGTGCAGCTGGTCTGTGATTCACTGTGCCTCTGGGGGAAAGCCCAGATCACCGGAGGATATTCATCGTCAGGTTTTGGAGCTGGCAATGAAAATTCTGTAGGCATGTCCCGGCGTGCTGCGGAAAGAGCGGGACGCAGAGCGTCCCGCCTCGCTAAGAGAACCCTTAGCAGCAAGTGTCATTGCAGCCGCAGTTGCAGTTATGGTTGCAGCCGCAATTACAGCCACAGCTGCCGTTGCTGAAGCCGTTGTTCCCGCAGCAGCAACAGATCAGGACGATGAGAAGGATGATCCACAGGCAGGAACAATCGTTGTTTCCGTTGTTAAACCACATCTTTGTCACCTCACTTTGAGACTTTGAGATATTCTATGCACCGTCGTTCCACGGAGAGCCTGGCCTTTTGAAAATACTCTGTGGGACAAGTAAAGATTGCGATGTACTCCGTTGGAACAGACGGAGAGGAACGGAGGATTCCATGGCTGATTACAAACGCGGGGATACCGCAAGCTGGGATAAGGAGCAGGTCCGCCAAAGTGAGCGGTCCCGTCAAAGCGCACAGCAAACCGGTCGGAAGCGGCGCAGACGCCGGCGGGTGAACCCACTGCTATATGCACTGTGTGTGGTGCTCTCCTCGGCGATTCTGGCCGGAGTTGGCTGGCTGCTGGCCTCGGACCTGTGCGCCTTTAACAAGGAGGCGATGACCACTACGGTGGAGATTACAGCAGATGACAGCATTGGTTCTGTGGCTGACAAGCTGCAAGAAGCCGGCTTAATTAAGTACAAGTGGTTTTTCCGCCTTTTTGCTGCGGTGGCAAATGCCGATGAAAAGATCGGCATGGGCACCTATGAGCTCAATACAGAGATGGACTATCGGGCGCTGATCATGGCCATGCAGAGCTCCTCCGGCAATATGAACAGCAACACGGTTACGGTGACAATTCCGGAGGGATACACAGTGATGCAGACCATTCAGCTGCTGGCGAAAAACGGTGTGGCCACGGAGGAAGCCTTGTTGGAGGCCGCCAAGACCTATGATTTCAGCTACGATTTCATTGACAACGCTTCAGAAGACCTCAGTCGACTGGAGGGCTATCTCTTCCCAGACACCTATGAGTTCTATACGAACATGTCCAAACCGGAAAATGCACTGGACAAGCTGCTCTCCAACTTCAACAGCAAGCTGGACGACGACCTGCTGGCGGAGGCGGAGACTCGTGGCTATGATCTGAAAGATATCGTCACCATCGCCTCCCTGATCGAAAAGGAGACCGATGGTACGGACCGAGAGCGGATTGCTTCTGTGATCTATAACCGTTTGGAGGGCCCCGGTGACAAGGCGGGCACCTATGGGATGCTGCAGATCGATGCATCGCTGCTCTATGGTTTGGAGGATCATGAGGGTACCATCACCAATGCGGACCTGCAGACCGACACCCCCTATAACCTCTATAAGTATGCGGGACTTCCTCCCACGCCGATTGCCAACCCAGGTCTTGCTTCCATCGAGGCAGCGCTGGAGCCGGAGAGCACGGACTACTACTATTACGCGCTGGGAACGGATGGGCTCCACCACTTCTTCACCAATTACAGCGACTTTACCAGCTTCCTCAACAGTGACCAATATGGCGGATAAACAGAGAAAACCAGAGCTGCTGGCGCCGGCGGGGGACATGGAACGGCTGAAGATGGCTGTTCTCTATGGCGCGGATGCGGTGTACCTGGCTGGGACGGACTTTGGCATGCGGGCTTTTGCCGGGAACTTCCCGGCAGAGCAACTGCAGCCAGCGGTGGACTTTGCCCACAGCCATGGTGTCCGAGTGCACTGTACCATCAATACGATGCCACGGAACGATGAGATCGCCCGGCTCCCGGAGCACCTGGAGCGGTTAAATGATGCAGGAGTGGACGCCTTGATTGTGGCGGATATGGGAGCCTTTACCCTGGCAGGGAAATACGCGCCCAGATGCCAGCGGCATATCTCCACCCAGGCCAGCATTTGCAATTATGAGACCGCACGGGCTTGGTATGAGTTGGGAGCCTCTCGGGTTATTTTGGCCCGAGAGTTAAGCCTGGAGGAAATCCGGGAAATTCGGGAGAAGGTACCTGAAGCATTGGAAATAGAAGCATTTATCCATGGTGCCATGTGCGTGAGCTACTCAGGACGGTGCTTGCTCTCCAACTATATGACAGGCCGGGATGCCAGCCGGGGGGCATGCGCCCAGCCTTGCCGCTACCGCTATGCGCTGATGGAAGAAAAGCGTCCCGGCGAATACTTTCCCATTGAGGAAGATGACCAGGGGGCCTATATCCTCAATTCTCGGGACATGTGCATGATAGATCACTTGGAGGATTTGGTACAGGCGGGACTGGACAGCCTGAAAATTGAAGGACGGGCCAAATCTGCCTATTATGCGGCCGTTGTTACTGCCTGTTACCGTCACTGTTTGGATGACGTTTTAGCAGGGCGGCCGGTAGATCCGGTCTGGCGGAAAGAAGTGGAGCATGTGAGCCACAGGCCTTACTCCACGGGGTTTTATTATGGCTATCCCGGTCAATATTACGAAAATTCTCGCTATCTTAGGGACTGGCAAGTGGTTGCGCTTGTCATAGAATGCGACGCGGAAGGGCAGGCAACCCTATCTCTGCGTAATAAATTCCATACTGGTGACACAGTGGAGTTGGTAGGACCTGGTGTGCGGCCTTTCTCCATCACGGTGCCGGTGATGGCGGATAGCGAAGGACAGCCTTTGGAAGAGCCCAGGACGCCGCAGATGATCTTCCATATGAAATTACCGCAGGCGGTGCCGCCCTATACACTTGTGCGCCATGCGGTAGAGTTATCGGCGAAATAAGAAAAAGGGGAAAGACATATGAATACAGATGTTGTGATCGTGGGAGCTGGCCCCGCCGGAATTTTTACCGCGTTGGAAATGCTCAAACAGGGAAGTAAACAGAAGATTATCATGGTGGAAAAGGGCCAGGCAATTGAAAATCGCCATTGTCCGAAGGACAAGACCCATAAATGTGTGAACTGCAAGCCTTACTGCCACATTACGACAGGCTTTTCTGGGGCCGGAGCTTTTTCGGACGGAAAGCTCTCCCTCAGCTATGAGGTGGGCGGCGACCTTCCTACACTGATTGGGGCGGAGCTGGCCCAAGAGACGATCCACTACGCGGATCAGATTTATCTGGAATTTGGTGCGGATACTCATATTGAGGGGTTGGAGCACGAAGAGGAGCGCAAGGAGATTCGCAAGCGGGCCATCCACGCCGGTTTGAAGCTGGTGGACTGTCCCATCCGCCACATGGGAACGGAGAAGGCTCAGGAGATTTATCTCGCGATTGAACGATTCTTGCAGGAGAACGGTGTGGAGATCTACTTTGGCTACGAATGCCAAAATTTGATCCTGGAAAATGAGACCTGTAAAGGCGTTTCCATTACCAACGGAAAGACGGACTTGGAGATTTATGCCAAGCACACGGTGGTAGCCACGGGCCGCCGGGGCGCGGACTGGCTGGAGAAACTTTGCGCGGAGCATAACATCGCCCACGCTCCCGGCACGGTGGATATCGGCGTGCGGGTGGAGGTCCGCAACGAGGTGATGGAGACAGTGAACCGGGTGTTGTATGAGTCCAAGCTGGTAGGCTACCCCAAGCCCTTTAAGAATAAGGTCCGGACCTTCTGCCAGAACCCTGGCGGCTTTGTCAGCCAGGAGAACTACGATAACAACTTGGCAGTAGTGAACGGACACTCCTATAAGGATTTGAAGAGCGACAATACGAACCTCTCGATTCTCTGTTCTCATAATTTCTCGATCCCCTTTAACCAGCCCATCGCCTATGCCCAGAAGGTGGGTGAGCTGACTAATATGCTGGCCAACGGACAGATTCTGGTCCAGCGCTTTGGGGACATCTTGGACGGCAAGCGCACCTGGCAGAAGGAACTGGCTCAGTCCAACATCCGTCCCACGCTGCCAGACGCTGTGGCGGGAGATATTACCGCCGCCATGCCCTACCGGGCCATGACCAACATCATCGGCTTTATCCAGGCCATGGACTACGTGGTGCCGGGTTTTGCTGCCTATGAGACGCTGCTGTACTCCCCGGAGCTGAAGTTCTACTCCAACCGCGTCAAGATGGACACGGATTTCAATACGAGCCTGCAAGGGCTTCACTGTCTGGGAGACAGCTCTGGTTGGACCCGGGGACTGATGATGGCCTCCATCATGGGTGTACTGATGGGACGAAAAATTTCTGAGGAGGGCTGAGCGCTCCATCATTGCCACTAGTATGATGCATCCGCCGGTAATCCGGCGGATGTTTTTTATCCACATGTCAGATTGGCAGAGATTCCTTCGTTTTATTAGCAGAACGGGCCCTTCAAAAGGAGATGATATTACGGAGCAGATTCTATATTCCCACCAGGAGGCCGAAGCGCTCGTGGAGCGGTGGTCAGACACGGTCCTGCGGATTGCATGGACCTGGACAGGCAGTATCCACGACGCACAGGATATCTGTCAAATAGTACTGTTGAAGCTGCTGACAAACCGACGGTGTTTTTCTGAAGAGCGGCTGGAACGAGCCTGGGTCATCCGGGTGGCGGTGAACTGCTGTAAGGACTGGAAAAAATCTGCTTGGTTTCGAAAGCGGGTATCTCTGGATGCCGCCGCAGATGCGGCAGTTTATCTGCCGGAGCCGGAGGACACTCCGGTTCTGCGGGCAGTTCAGTCTTTACCGGAGCGGTATCGGCAGGCAGTATACCTGCGCTATTACGAGGAGTATGAGCCCGCTGAGATCGCGGAGCTGATGGGATGCAAGGCTACTCAGGTCAGCACCTATCTCTACCGGGGCAAGGCAAAATTACGGACCATGCTGGGAGGCATTTATGGAGAAGAATGTTTATCAAAATGAGCTGAATCAGGTGCGTTATACGGCGGAGGGAAAGGCCGCCCTGAAAACGGCTCTCCTAACACAGTCGGCATTTCACTCCTCCAGACGGCGCTGCGGCTGGGGGCGGCGAAGCTTGGCTGGGGTTCTCGCGGCAGTGCTTTTGATCGGCACGGCGACCGCCGTCGCCGCGCCGCTTTGGGAGGCGTATTTTGGAAGCCTGAGTGCAAACGAACGGGATTTGATGGAAGAACTGAGTGGGGAGCTGCCGCCCCCTGTGACCTGTGGCGGAACCACAATGAAGCCTCTGGCTGCCTTTGGGGCGGATGGCGTATTTTATCTCATGCTGGAGATTCAGACTCCAGAGGGAACCATGCTCCCCCTGTTGGACGGCGAGGACGCATGCTATACGCTGATGGATGGAAAGAACCTGGAAAACCGGATTACCTTGGTGAATTCGAACGGTTTGGAGGAAGCCGAGTTCCTTGGATATATGATTGCTGACGACTACTTGGAGGATTTAGACCCAGACGATAACCGGATTCGCATGGTGGTGGAGATCCACGCCGATGGCACGCTGGTTGGAAAGACCCTGCGGATTCCAGGCCTCTGGGAGATAAATGGGGAAGAGACTGTTGCCATAGCGGAAGGGGAGTGGCTGTTCCCAATCACAGAGAGCATGAGCCAGGAACTGGTTTGGACTCTAGATGCAGCGGGCCTGACCACAGAGACCCCGTATGGTCCCATTGTCATGGACAGTCTGCGGATTTCGCCTGTGCGGGTGGAGTACACGTACCACTACGATGAAGCGGTAGCTGAGGCGGCAAAAGAAGCTGAGCGGGCCATACAAGAGGAAGACGCCGTGGTTGGCATGGTTGGAGAGGATGGGAGCACTACACCCATGGCTGTTTCTATCACGCCCTCTGCGAAGCTCTCTCTGGTGATGGAGGACGGAAGCCAGATGGAATTCAACGGCGGATTCAGCTCTTTGGGCAGCGGAAATCGCCATCAGGTGTCCACTACATTTGCACAGCCTGTTGCCTTGACAGAAGCTGACTATCTTTTATGGGGAGAAACACGGATTCCACTTACCTAAATAGAAAAGGAGCGGCCCAAGATAGCGGGCCGCTCCAAATTTTTTGACAAACTGGGAATCAAGTGGTATCATAAACAACCATGTGTTAAAAAATTTTCATCTGGGAGGAATCTATGAATTTTTTGAAGAAATATGCATGGGGAATTTTGCTCTGCCTGGTGATTGCCGTTCCCGCGTGGCTGCTGGGAAAGCGCTTTGAGGTGGTGGGCGGACCCGTATTCGCCATTCTGATCGGCATGGTGATTGCGCTGTTTTGGAAGGAGCAGGGTGGAGCCAAGCCCGGGATTACTTATACCTCCAAGAAAATTTTGCAGCTGGCGGTGGTACTGCTGGGCTTTGGCATGAACCTTGCCAGCGTCCTGCAGGTAGGAGGACAGTCCCTGCCCATCATCCTCTCCACCATTGCAACCTCGCTGATCGTCGCCTATGTCCTCTATCGGGCCATGAAGATGGACGCTCATATTTCCACGCTGATCGGTGTGGGGTCCTCTATCTGTGGCGGAAGCGCCATTGCCGCCACGGCCCCCGTGATTGCCGCGGACGACGAGGAGATTGCACAGGCAATCTCGGTGATCTTCCTCTTCAATGTGCTGGCCGCGCTGATCTTCCCAACGCTTGGCAGTGCGCTGGGACTGTCCAACGAGGGGTTCGGCCTCTTCGCAGGTACGGCAGTGAACGACACCTCCTCTGTCACAGCGGCGGCCGCCGCCTGGGATGGTATGCACCCGGGGGCCAACACACTGGACACCGCAGCCATTGTTAAGATGACCAGAACTCTTGCTATCATTCCTATCACACTGGTTCTGGCTCTCCGCCGGGCCGGGAAGAGCGATCGCAGCGGAGGAGCCCAGGTCAATCTCAAGAAGATCTTCCCGTGGTTTGTCCTGTTTTTCCTGCTGGCCTCCGTGGTGACAACTGTGGTGCCGATCCCTGCGGCAGTGGTGGCCTTCCTGAAAGACGCCAGTAAGTTTTTCATCGTCATGGCCATGGCGGCAATCGGGCTGAACACCGATCTCATCAAGCTGGTGAAGACAGGCGGCAAGCCGATTTTCATGGGGTTTTGCTGCTGGGTGGCGATTGCGGGCGTGAGCCTTGGCGTGCAGCATCTCCTGGGAATCTGGTAAAGGCGAGAGGGCTGCGGCACAAGGGATGCAACCATCAGTTGACAAAGTTCCACCTGCCGCGTTCTTGCCGGAACACGGCAGGTGGTCTATGATGGGGGCATCCAAAGGGAAGGTGAGTGTCACAAAGATGCAGTTTTCAGAAAAGTTATCCCAGCTTCGCCGGAAAGCGGGCCTGAGTCAGGAGCAGCTGGCAGATCAACTGGGTGTCACCCGGCAGTCCGTCAGCAAGTGGGAGAGCGGGGATTCACTTAGATAAAGATACCACACCATTCCCACGCTGACTTTTGCTCAACCGATACAGCCGGAGGGCTGGATAACAAGAAAAGGCGGTATGCGCCCCGTAGAGGGGTAGCGTACCGCCTTTTCTTGTGGGGGGTTTCCAAAGGGGGCAACGCCCCCATTTGGCACACGACTTTGCGAAGCAAAGTGTAGTGTGTTATACGCTCTGTCGGCGTTGCCGTGAAAATGCCGTTGCCGCCGGGGAGGGGCGGCAGGAAAACAGGGCTGTGCTTGTGTGGCGTGGAGCCGCAAGCGCAGGTCTGTTTTCATCAGCAGACAGGGCGTATATGAAAGCCCCCGTCCCTCGTCCTACGCTCCGACTTGTGGACAAAGTGTCCCGAAGTTGTGGCTACACTCCCGGAAAAGTAACAGGACAGCGGGTAACCGTCAAGGCTGAAATGAACGGGTTTACACCCGGCCTTGACCGCCACCCGCCGTCCCACTGAATGGGTGGACAAGGCGGCCAATCCCTCAAAGTGCTTGTCCGCGCTCTTTCTGATTTTGAGGTATTCAGTTTTTCAAAATTGAATAATCAAAATAAATTTTTTTCGATTGAAAAAAATTTTTATTTGTTATCATCTTCAATGCCATATTTTTTTCTTTTGCCGAATCACATAATTACTGATTTTTTCATCATATAGTGGATACTGGTAATCCAACTGGCATGCCACTTCTGACGAAACCTCCCGGAACAATGCCATACATTGTTCAAAGGATTCCCACATATGGGGATAGGAATCCATATTATAAGTGGACATAAGTCGTTCCCACAATTCCTCTGGGACATATTGCTTCATAAATTTATAGTTTTTTCCCAAACTGAAATGAAATCCCTGTTTGATACCAATCAGCCAGGAAATCATGCGAAGCAATTCTTTTCGTACTATATCATTCATATGGTCAATAGCAAAAAGAATTTCTTTGCGGCATAAGCCCTTTACTACATATGTTGTAGTATTCCAAAATTCATTACAGCAATCGTCAAACATTCTTTGAGTAGGCTTCTGCAAGTGGTAGTCTATATCCGTTGGTATTGGCGGCTTTACGATACGGTTGTCTTTATCCAACAGTAACTTTACCAGTTTATCCCATGTAAAATACTCGTCTATCAGTTCCAGCGGCAGCAAAGTTAAATCTATCTTAACATCATCAGTAAACAGCATTAAATATGAAAATCCCTTTTCTACAGCTGGAAATAATTCCATATCTTCCGGCTTTTGCAGAATCAACCTTTCACCAAATATATCTAGCCATTTATCATCACTTGTGAAGCTGTCCATATCCGTAACAAAAAAAGTAATATCAAAATCCTGAAAATCATCAGGCGGAATATTTGTATTTGTTCTAGATCCTTCCAAAGTAACCATGCGAATGCGTTTGTCTGTTTTTGCAAAATTCAAAACAATATCATAAACTTCCTTTTCTGATCTCATTTTTATCTCCTCCAATTATTGAAATAGGTGTGAAACCATTTTAGGGCTTTCCCGCCTTGATTACCCTTTAGCAAAGACGGGCGGGACTGTCAACGGCGGCGCATGAAATGCGCCGTTCATCTTGACCATTGACTGGCTCGGCTGGCTTTGCTATTTATTTTCTAAACTTTTATGCTTGTAGTTTTCGAGTTTCTTTCAGAATTGTTTAAGAATTTTTCAAATAGTATTCATTCAATATATCTGCTAAGGCTTTTGGATTTTCTTCATTGACAACATGGCCTGTATTCTCAATAATTTTCAATTCTGCGCTTCTAATACTTTGTGATAAGTAATCCGCTGATTTCATATTTGCACTGTCTTTCTTTCCGCAAAGAATTAAAGTGGGGCACTTAATATTTTTCACCCTATCACTGAAATCTAAATTCTTCATAGTGTCCCCTAAAGCAAATGTGTTCTTTTTATCAAATGCCATAGTTTCAAAAATAGATTTTGGTAAAAATCTGAAAATTATATTTTGAAAACTAAATGCTACTTTCGGGACTTTATATGGCGTTCCGATTAAAACTAATGTTTTCACTTTTTGCGGGAAATCCAAAGCAAAATTCAGAGCCAAAATACCACCTAATGAAAGACCGCATAAATGAATTTGTCCGTCAAATTCGTTACAATATTTTACAAATGAAGAATATAGATTTTCGTAGCTTGCCTCTTTCCCTTCAAGGATGGAGGATAAATTTGGACATACAATATCTTCGTTGTTTGTCATGTATGAAATTGTTTTTTCCCAACTTGTTGCTTTGTGTCCTGAGCCGTGAACAAATATTTTTGTTGCCATAAGTATCTCCTTTGAATTTTATGTTTTATTTTCCTGCCTGCTCAATCATCTTCTTCGCCAACTGCTGGAACAGGTCGGCAGTTTCTTTGTCCATCGGCGCAAGCTGTCCGATCTGTCCGGCTATCATCGCTGTTACATCGTCAATGGAAAGCGGGTTTTGTTTCTGCTCCGCCATAGTGTCCCGCATGGCTTGGAACATAGCGGCGGTCACAGCTTCTCCCGGCTGTTCCCCGTTGTCAATGTCTTTCTTAATGTCCCGCAGGATAGCAAGGAACACATTTTTTGATTTTCTCTATCTCCGCTTCATGTTCCCCCCATCTTCTGAGCGTTCAAAAGCTGTAAATCCTGCTTTGCTTCCGCCCGGTGTTCCGGGTGTTCTTTCATCAGGTCGGACAGGGAAGCCGTTGCCATCTCGATAAGCTGGTTTCGTGCCATTATCCCCTTTGCCGCCGTGTCCTGAAAATAAATCCGTATCAAATCTATCAGCTTGGGAAAATTCCTGTGTTCCAGTAAGCGATTGAGTATTTGCACATCAACAGCACCCGTCACAAGCCCCCTCACGGCTCCCTCGGACAAGCCTAATTCAGAAATATCGTAGCTTTTGCGGACGCTCACGGTAGACAAGCCCAGTATGTAGTCTGTCGATACCTTAAATTCCTTTGCCACACCTATGAGAATATCACTGCTGACCGTTCTCGTTTCGCCGCTGACAATGCGGCTCAACTGGGAAGCGGAAACGCCTATCTTCTCCGCAAGTTCCTTTTGTGTGATATGGTTTCCGTTGCATAAATCGGAAATCCGCTGTCCGGGTGTTCCGGGTAAAGCCATAGACACGCACCTCCTCCGCATACTTCCATTATACAGGATGATTGCAAAAATGCAATTTCCAAAGTGTAAACTTCATCAAAATGCAATTCTCGCAAAATTCCGGGGATTGCATTTTTTTCGTGTAGACTTAGGATAGTTCATCGATGGACAGCACCTTGAAAACAGAATGACCGTCCGAAAAGGAATACCCCGGCTGGGGAAGCACCGCAAGGAGCCGGACTTCGGGACAAAATGTCCCGAAGCTGCGGGGAGCGTGCCAAAGCTGGAAATCCTTTCGGGGAAAACGGCAACGGAAAGCAAAATGGAGGGAACGCATGAGAAATAACCCCTATAAAGACTTGCCGCCGCTGGAACGCAGGCCGGACGGTTCCCTTTACCGCATGACACCGGCACAGAGGAAACAGGCGGCCAGCCTGATACGCCGGGAGTGCTGTTGCTGTGAGGACGGCAACTGCATTGTCCTTGACGATGGGGACACCTGCACCTGCCCGCAGACGGTTTCTTTCTCGGTCTGCTGTAAGTGGTTCCGCTGGGCGGTCTTGCCGCTGGACGGGACGCTGGAAGCGGAGATTTTCCGGGATAAGGACTTGAAACGCTGTGTGGTCTGCGGCGGTGTGTTCGTCCCCAAATCCAACCGGGCAAAATACTGCCCCGGCTGTGCCGCCAGAGTTCACAGGCGGCAGAAAACAGAAAGTGAACGGAAAAGGAGGTCTGCTGTGGACAGTTAGGAGCGAAAAAAGCCTTGATTTATCAGGCTTTGCAAGCCCCAAACCGGGGCAGGTGGTATAAAGTATCGCCCGCCCCGGAAAACGGGCTTCTAACCGTCCACAAAACGCACTATGACAAATACCATCTATATCCATCAGCCGGAAAAGGCGTTCAGCTTCACCCGGCTCCCGAATTTCCTCTTTGAAGCCCCCACATTCAAGCCCCTGTCCAACGAGGCAAAGGTTCTGTACGCCTTTATCCTGCGCCGGACAGAGTTGTCCCGCAAGAATGGGTGGGCGGATGACTGCGGACGGATTTTCCTGTATTACCCCATCTGCGAGGTGGTTGACCTGCTCCACTGTGGGCGGCAGAAAGCGGTGAACACCCTGCGGGAACTGCAATACGCCGGACTGGTGGAAATCCAGAAGCAGGGCTGTGGAAAACCCAACCGCATTTTCCCAAAATCCTATGAAGCGGTTCCAAACACTGACTTCAAGAAATCCCGTTCTGGTACGCCGGAGGACTGAAAACCGTACCCATGAAGTACGGAAACCGCCCCTCTTGAAGTACGAAAACCGGACGGTATATAGAAATACAAAGATTAAAATGATTTATTTATATCCATTCCATTCCTATCGTATCAGAGATAATTCCGGCGGGATTTTCCCTGTGGAAAACCCCGGATAGGAAAGGAATGGGGAAAGGAGCAGAATGGCACAACACGCAATTTTGCGGTTTGAGAAGCACAAGGGCAACCCGGCAAGGCCGCTGGAAGCCCATCACGAAAGACAGAAAGAACAATACGCCAGCAACCCCGACATTGACACAAGCCGGAGTAAATACAACTTCCATATCGTCAAGCCGGAGGGACGCTATTACCACTTCATTCAGAGCCGTATCGAGCAGGCTGGATGCCGGACGAGGAAAGACAGCACACGGTTTGTCGATACGCTGATAACCGCCAGCCCGGAGTTCTTCAAGGGGAAATCCCCAAAAGAGATACAGGCGTTCTTCCAAAGGGCGGCAGATTTCCTCATTGGCCGGGTAGGACGGGAAAATATCGTGTCGGCGGTGGTACACATGGACGAGAAAAACGCCCCACCTGCATTTGACCTTTGTTCCGCTGACAAAGGACAACCGCCTGTGCGCTAAGGAGATTATCGGCAACCGGGCAAACCTGACGAAGTGGCAGGACGATTTTCACGCCTATATGGTGGAGAAATATCCCGACTTGGAGCGTGGGGAAAGTGCCAGCAAGACAGGCCGGAAGCATATCCCCACCCGGATTTTCAAACAGGCGGTTTCCCTCTCCCGGCAGGCAAGAGCCATTGAAGCCGCCCTTGACGGCATTAACCCGCTGAACGCCGGAAAGAAAAAAGAGGAAGCCCTCTCCATGCTGAAAAAGTGGTTCCCGCAGATGGAGAACTTCTCCGGGCAACTGAAAAAGTACAAGGTCACAATCAATGACCTGTTGGCGGAGAATGAGAAGCTGGAAGCAAGGGCAAAGGCCAGCGAAAAAGGAAAGATGAAAGATACGATGGAACGGGCAAAGCTGAAAAGCGAACTGGACAATTTACAGCGGCTGGTTGACCGTATCCCGCCGGATATACTGGCGGAACTGAAACGTCAGCAGCGGCACACGGTAAAGGAAAGGTGATAGATATAAGCAGAAATTTTCGCCGCCTTTGTGCGGCATTGTACCTTGAAAACTGAATATGGAGGACACTGGATGGCAAAAAGCGAAAGCGATATTTTCACACCCCGGACAGGGCAGGTCATACAAGCAGAGAACGGCACGCAGTATTTTGTATGTGGGAACAACCGTATAAAAATCTCCGAACACTTCGCCGCAGGCGGGAAGCCCCTCGGTGATCTGATTGTAGATGTGGTGCGGCATACCGCAGAAAAAGCCGCTTCAACCTGATAGCCCATCATTGATAACACGCCCACGCTTATGATATAATTGCCATAGAGCAAAAGTATTGTAAGCGTGGGTTGTTTCTTTAGAAGGAGGATTTTTAACGGTGAAACAACCTTACAATACTACGATTTACAACACGGCGCTTTATATGAGATTGAGCCGGGACGATGAAAACTATGGTGACAGCGTAAGCATTGAAACACAGCGGACAATCCTGCAACAGTACGCAAAGGAACAGGGGCTTCATGTAGTCGGTGAGTATGTGGACGATGGCTGGTCGGGGACGAACTTTGAACGGCCGGATTTTCAGCGCATGATGGACGATATGGAAGCCGGAAAAGTAAACTGCATTGTCACGAAAGACCTGTCCCGTTTCGGGCGGGAACATGTGATGATGGACTACTATCTGGAATTTCTGTTCCCGGAGAAACGGGTTCGCTACATCGCCGTTGCGGAGAATGAGGACACAGAGAAAGGGCTTTCCGATTTTGTCCCGTTCAAAAACCTGTTCAATGAATGGTTTGCGAAAGATACAAGCCGCAAGGTAAAGGCCGCTTTCAAAGCAAAGTTTGCCACAGGACAGCGTATCGGCGCCTATGCTCCCATCGGGTACAGGAAACACCCGGAAATCAAAAACAAGCTGATAATCGACGAGGAAACCCGCTGGATAGTGGAGAAGATTTTTGACCTTGCTATTCATGGCAGAGGGGCGGCCAGTATCACAAGAATACTGATTGCGGAAAAGGTTCCCACACCGGGATTTATCAACTTCCAGCGTGACGGGACTTTTGCAAACATCTATGCGGGTGCGCCGGAGGAAAAAAGCTACGCATGGACGATAGCCCAGGTCAAGAGCATTATGAAAGACGAAACCTATATCGGCCATACCATTCATTACCGGGAAACGAACATTTCCTTTAAGAACAAGCGGAGGGTACGCAAGCCCCAAAGTGAATGGGTGCGGGTGGAGAACACGCAGGAGCCGATTATCAGCGAGCAGGTTTTCCGGCAGGTACAGGAGCAGATAGCAAACCGCCGCAGGAAGTGCAAGGATGGTACAACGCAGATTTTTTCCGGATTGGTAAAATGTGCGGATTGCGGCTGGTCGCTGTCCTATGGGGAGAACAGGCAGAACAGCAAGCCTTACGGCCATTATCATTGTAGCAAGTACGGGCAGGGCACACGCCAATGCTCCATGCACTATATCCGTTATGATGTGCTTTATGCCTATGTCCTCTCCCGTCTGCAATACTGGTCGGGGCTGGTACAGCATGATGAAGAACGGCTCTTGAAGCAGCTGTTAAATGCCACTGATAAGGGACAGGCTGCCGCAAGAAAGAAGCAGGCCGCAGAACTGAAAAAGGCAGAGAAGCGAAAAGCCGAAGTCGATACTTTGTTTGCCCGGATGTATGAGGACTGGGCGGCGGGGCGTATCACGGAATACAACTTCTCTATGCTGTCCGGGAAGTACCAAAGCGAACAGGCTGAACTGGACGAAAAGATTGAACAGCTTCAATCCGCTATCGCCACTGAAAGCCAGAACGCCGTAGACGCAGAAAAATGGATTGCCTTGATGAAAGAGTGCGTCAATCCAACAGAACTGACCGCCGAACTTTTGAATATGCTGATTGAAAAAATCGTTGTCCATGAAGCGGTCAAAGGTGAGGACGGAAGCCGGGAACAGGAGGTAGAAATCTTCTACCGCTTTATCGGCAAAATTGATTGAATGATACCAATATCTTTAACTATGTGATACCGGCACAGCGGTGCCGGAGCTCGGCAAGCTGATCGCTCTCTCGGAGCTGTTTGAGGTCAGTGTGGACTATCTGGTAAAGGACTGGGTGGAAGAGGAAGCCAGCGCCAACGCCGAACGCTTGGAGGAGACCGTTGCGGACCTGGCGCGGTATATGAAAGGATATACCTACGACAGTAAGACGCGCGTGTTCGGGATTCCGCTGGTGTCTATCCGTTTGACACGCCACGGGCTTTTTGGCAGGGAGAGTGTAGCAAAGGGAATTATCGCCATTGGCAATGCGGCGGTGGGGGTTGTAGCGCTGGGGGCCGCTTCCGTGGGAGCGTTCAGCTTGGGCGCGTTCTCTGTGGGGGTTCTTTCCATCGGCGCGCTGGCCGCGGGGGTCTGTTCCCTGGGGGCTCTTGCGGTAGGCGTGGCTGCCTTTGGCTCCGCCGCTGTGGGAGTTTACGCAGGAGGCGTTGCTGCAGTGGGCGACCAGATTGCAGTGGGCGTTGCAGCCATGGGGCAGACAGCGATTGGCCAGGAGGCTACGGGGCAGCACACGTTGTTATGGGGAAACGGTTTGGCTGCCGTTCAGGTGGAACAGTTTCTTAAAGAGCACCATCCAGACCTCTGGGAGCCGCTCCTGCGGTTATTCAGCTTTTTGGGCGCGCATATCCAATGATGAAAGCACCGGCTGGACTTTTTATCCAGCCGGTGCTTTTTTCAGCGCAGAACCGCGCCTAATTCCGATTGCAGCAGGGCTAAAATGTGATTGACGTCCTCGTTGGCTTCCTCGGCGGTGAGGTTGCGCTCGTCGGAGCGGAGTTCCAGATTGAAAGCGACGCTTTTCTTTTCCGCTGGAATCCCGACACCAGTGTAGATGTCAAAGAGGGTGACGGATTTCAAAAGCCCTCTGGCGCCGCGGCGGATGCAATCCTCAAGGTCAGCCACAGGAATGGACTGATCGCATACCACTGCGATATCCCGGGTCACAGCCGGGAATTTGGGCAGAGGCTGATAGACCGGTTTGCCGCCCGCATGCGCATACAGCGCGTCAAAGCTTAATTCTGCGGCGTAGAGCTCACAGTCTACGCCATAACTGACGGCGACCTGAGGATGAATCTGGCCCAGAACCCCCAGGAGAGCATTGCCGCACCAGACTTTGGCGCAGCGGCCGGGGTGATAGGAGGGGTTCTCCCGCTCCGCCGTATACCGGATGCCGGGAATGCGCAGGCCATCCAGGACTGCCTCCACCGCACCCTTCAGGGCGAAAAAGTCCACATCCGGGCCATAGGCACCAAGCGAGAGCACCTTTGGCTCGTCAGCGAGGCCGTCTGGCCTTGCGAAGTAGGTGCGGCCCAGCTCATAGAGCTTGGCGGACTTGTTTCGGTAGTTGTAGTTCCGGGTCAGAATCTCCAGCATAGAGGGCAGCGTGGTCGTCCGCATGATGGAAGTGTCCTCTCCCAGGGGATTGAGAATCCGCAGAGAATTGCGCAGGGGAGAGTTCGCGGGCAGATGGATCTTGTCGTAATACGTGGGGCTGATGAAGGAATAGGTGATGATCTCGTTATAGCCCGCCGTGCGGCACAAAGCGCCGATGGTATTCTCCGCCTTCTGGACGGGGGAGAAGCCGCGGCGGGGATTCACGCCGGCGGAGAGGGTGCTTGGAATCCGGTTGTAGCCGTAGAAACGGGCCACCTCCTCCGCAATATCGGAGTAGTGCTCCACATCGGCACGCCAAGAGGGGACGTGTATCTCATCGCCGTCCAGCTCAAAGCCTAGGGACAGCAGAATGCGGCGCATCTCGGACTCGGAAATTTCCGTACCCAGCAGCCGGTTGACTTTGTCCGGCTCCAACTTTACAACCGTGGGAGCAGTATCTTGTGCGATCACATCCAGTACACCATCTACCACCTCACCGGCACCCAGCAATTCCACCAGTTCACAGGCCCGCTGCACGGCCTTCAGCGTATTCATGGGGTCTAAGCCCTTTTCATAACGGGCGGATGCCTCGGTGCGCATATTCAGGGCGGTGGCGGTGCGCCGGACGGAGGCGCCGTTGAAATTAGCAGATTCAAAGAGCACCATGGCGGTGTCTCCAATGATTTCACTGTTAGCGCCGCCCATCACGCCGGCAACACACACGGGCTTTGTTTCGTCGCAGATGCAGAGCATGCTGGTTGAGAGGGCGTGGTCCTTGCCGTCCAGAGTCTGGATGGACTCGCCCTCCCGGGCGGTGCGGACGACAATCTTGCCACCGTCCACGCAGGAGAAGTCAAAGGCGTGCATCGGCTGGCCGTATTCCAGCATGACGTAGTTGGTGATATCCACAATATTGTTGATGGGGCGGACGCCAGAGTTCCGCAGCCGTTCCCGCATCCAGGCGGGGGAGGGCTGGATTTTCACATTTTTGACCAGACGGGCGGTGTAGCGGGGGCACAGGTCTCCGTCCTCAATCTCGATGTCCAGATGGTCGGTGACAGCGCCGCCGCAGCCCTTGATCTCCGGGGTGTGAAGTTTCAGCTCCGCGCCGAAGGTGGCGCTGGCTTCCCGGGCAAGGCCGATGACGCTGAGGCAGTCAGGCCGGTTGGGGGTGATCTCGAACTCCACCACATGGTCATCCGCGCCGATCAGAGCGGCGATGTCGTCTCCCGGATGAACGCCTTCCTGGTTCAAAATCCAGATACCGTCCGGGATGCAGTGAGGGAATTCGGCAGGCTCTGCCCGGAGGTCGGCCAAGGTGCAGATGGTATCTTCCTTGGTGTTATAGGCCACCAAGTCCCCCATGTGGAGATTCTGACAGCGGGTGTCCGGCACGGCGGTTGCGTCGCCCAAGTCTACACAGGTGTGGAAGGAACCGTCGGAGAGCGGCATTACCTCCAGCATCCTGCCGCACACCACAGGCCCATAGATCTTATGTCCGGGCTGAATATCCGCCGGGATGGAGGGCTTTTCCGGGTCCAAAGGCTTGTAGTCATCCAGAATTGCTGCGGCGAGGATAGCGGCATCAGGGTAATCGTGTTCCACGGTAAGATTCAGCTCCTTGAGAGAACAGAGCATGCCGTTGGAGACAACACCCCGGAGCTTGCCCTTTTCAATCTTCATGCCGCCGGGGAGCAAAGAGTTGTGTTTGGCCACGGGGACCAAGTCCCCCTCGTGGATATTCCAGGCTCCGGTGACAATCTGAACAGGCTCCGCTTCCCCCACGTCGATCTGACAGACCCACATGTGGTCGGAGTCCGGGTGGCGCTCCAGCTTGATGATGCGTCCCGCCACCACATTTTTCAAGGAAGCGTTCAATACCTCTGTGTTCTCCACCTTGGAGCCGGAGAGCGTCATCGCCTCAGAAAACTCCTTGTCGTCTGCTTCCACTTGGACGAACTCATTTAACCATTTACGGGACAATAACATTGTTTTTACTCTCCTTTCTCAGAACTGGCTCAGGAACCGCATGTCGTTTTCAAAGATCAGCCGCAGGTCGCTGATCTTGAACTGCCCCATAGCCAGCCGCTCCAGGCCCATGCCGAAAGCAAAGCCAGAGTATTCATCCGGGTCAACGCCACAGCCGGAGAGAACCTTGGGATGAACCATCCCAGCACCGAGGACCTCGATCCAGCCCTCTCCCTTGCAGGTGGGGCAGCCTTTGCCGCCACATTTGTGGCACTGGATGTCCACCTCGCAGCTGGGCTCGGTGAAGGGGAAGTGGTGGGGACGGAACCGGGTCTTAGTCTCAGGACCGTAGATTTCCCGGATAACGGCGTTCAAGGTACCCTTTAAATCTGCCATGGTGATGCCCCTGTCTACTACCAGGCCTTCGATCTGGTGGAACATGGGGGAGTGGGTGGCGTCCACCTCGTCCTTGCGGTATACCCGACCAGGAGAGATCATCCGGATAGGGACGCCATAGGTCTCCATGGCCCGAATCTGCATGGGGGAGGTCTGAGTCCGGAGCAGAGTTTTAGAGTCCGGGTCCAGATAGAACGTGTCGGACCACTCCCGGGCCGGGTGGTCGTCGGGGGTATTGAGCTTGGTGAAGTTGTAGTCGGCCTCCTCCACCTCGGGACCATCCATGATCTCAAAGCCCATGTTGATAAAAATTTCTTTGATCTCGTCCAGCACGCTGTACATAGGGTGCTTGTGGCCGATTTCAATTTTCCGGCCGGGGATAGTGACATCCACTGTCTCCAGCTTGAGCTGGGCCTCCATGGCCTTTTGGGAGAGAATGGAGGCCTGAGACTCCATGGCCTTTTCCACGTTGGCGCGGACCTCGTTGGCCATCTGCCCCATCACGGGGCGCAGCTCGGCAGAGAGAGTACCCATCTGTTTGAGAACAGCGGTCAGCTCTCCCTTTTTGCCCAGGTATTTGACCCGCAGAGACTCCAGCTCGGCGGCCTCCCGAGTAGCGGCGATGGCTTCCAGCGCATGCTTGCGAATGGCTTCCAGTTGTTCCTTCATATCAAAAGCTCCTTTACTTGGATGTGGATCAACAAGCTGTACAGAGGCAAAACAAAAAGCCCTCCGTCCCTCTATCTTGGGACGAAAGGCTTTGCTTCCGCGGTACCACCCAAATTCACGGAATCTCCCGTGCACTTGCAGCCCCGGTAACGGAGGGCCACCGGCCGTGTCTCCACGGCGGCTCCCGGGCGAACCAAACCAGGCGTCCACAGTCTGGCTTGCAGCCGGTGACCAGACCTCTCTTGGCGGCGTTTCATGGTTATTTTCCCGTTCATAGCTTGTGTCAAGTATCTTTTATAGCACAGAAACCGAGGAAATGCAAGAGGAAAATCCAAAATCCTCCGTTGGAGAGACGCTGGTGCGGTTCTCCGGTACAGGATTGCGATGTAAAAGAATTTGTCAGAGAGCGTCACTGTATGGTATTATATGATTCCAATGAGAAATCTGGAGGAAACCATATGAAATGTACAAGAATAGATCTGGATAGCTGGGACCGGGGAAAGCTCTTTCAATTCTATATTAACAACATGCGCATCGTCATGAGCCTGACCGTGGAGATTTCTGTAACGCCGCTGGACGCATACATCAAAGACCACCATCTGAAATTTTATCCCTCCATGCTGTGGGTGGTATCCAGGGTGATCAACGCCCATGATGAATTCAAGTACAGCTGGGATGAGGAAGGACATCTTATCAAGTGGGACTCTGTGTCCCCCTCCTATGCCGGCTTCCATCAGGAGGATCAAAATTTTACCAAACTGGTCACGCTGGTCACGGAATACTCGGACGATCTCTTTGAATTTCATGCCAGGTTCCTGGCTGACAGGGAGCGGTATAAAAACGCGCGCGCTGTGATGGAGCGCCAGCCGCCTAATTTTTTTGACGCGTCCTGTCTGCCATGGGTGAGATACCAGCATTTTGATGTGCACGTTTTTGATGAAGGAAAGTTTCTGGCACCTGTTGTAACGTGGGGGAAGTATGAAAGGGAGCATGGGGAGCTGATGATGCCGCTCACGATGAACATCCATCACGCCGTTGCAGACGGCTTCCACCTATCTAGATTTTTTAATGAGGTGCAGGAGGTTATCAACTCGCTGTCATAAGTTTATCAGCCTGCTTGCAAACATGGAATATGGATGCATCCCCATTCCGCTTTTGCTGGAATGGGGATGCTGTTATTCCTCCCCCTTATAGGGGTCCAGAATGACATGGACCACGCCGCAGAGAAGGCCGCCCACGGGAAACACCCACCAGGCGCTGCCCCACAGTTCCTTGGTGAGACCCAGCCCCACATAGACGGCGGTTGCCAGCAGCATGACGACGCCGCAGGCGGCGCCGATCAGATTCAGGCGCCGTCTGGCCTCCGGCGTGGGATTGTTGTCGCGGTTATACTTCCATATTTTGTATTTGTCATCCTGCATCCCGCCGTAAACCAGGGCTGTCACAGCCCCTGCCACGATCAGCATGAAACAGCCCACCACCAGAGTTTCGTAAGGCTCCCGTTCCGGCAGATAGGTACAGGAGAGGATCAGCAGTACCGCGCCAAAGAGAATGGCTCCGACGCCGCCGGCGATGTACCAGACGAATTTCTGGTGAAAAACCTCTTTTTCCTCCTGGGTATAGAAATCCGCGATCACCGGATGCCGTTTGCAAAAGTTCTGCTGCTGCATCCCAGAAGCTACAATGACCACCACGCATATGGACACCACAAAAAGAAAGAGCGCGCCGGACAACCCATCAGGAAAGCCGCCCCAGGCCTGAAGCAGCAACATCCCGCCAACACCGGCGAGAATGCCGCCGACGGCAAAGGATATTTGTCTGGAAAAGCGATTCATAAAAGCGTCATATTGTGCAGTATCTGCCACTTGACTTTCCTCCACGCTGCCACGCAGCAGGACATCCAGATTTACATCATATAGGTTGCAAATGTGCAGCAGCGTCTCCATCTCAGGGAAGCTCTGCCCACCCTCCCATTTGCTGACGGACTGCCGGGAGACCTCAAGCTGCTCTGCCAGCTGCTCCTGGGTCAGCCCCACCCGAGCGCGGATAAACTGCAGATTTTCAGGAAATGCCATGAGAAAACCTCCTGTGTATTGATGGAATGATTGTAGGAAAGCAAGGGCCGCAATGCCAGCGATTTCAGGTTGCGTTTCACGCGCGATATGTACAGTTGCGGTTGCATCCTTGATTTTATCAGAGTTTTCGGTTTCGGAAAAGAAAAATCATTGCAAAAGTAAGCCGTCGTTTTTATAATGGAGAAAAAGACGGGAGGCGGCGATTATGAAACTGGCCACAGCGGTACAGATGCGAGAATTGGACCGTCTGGCGACAGAGGAGGATGGAATTCCCTCCATAGATTTGATGGAGCAGGCAGCGGATGGGATTGTCCAGACTGCTCTGGAACTGTTGCCGAGGCGGCCCGGAAAGTGCCGGGCGGCAGTGCTGTGCGGCGCGGGAAATAACGGCGGAGACGGTATTTCGGCTGCAAGAAAGCTGTTCCTCAAGGGGGTCCATGTGAGGGCCTTTCTGGTAGGCAGCTACGAGAAGCTGACACAGGATGCCTTGGAGGAGACACGCCGCCTCAGCGAGTGCGGCTTGGAGCTGGAACACTTTGAGCCGGAAAACGAAGAACAGCGCGCCTGGTGTGGGAAGAGCCATGTGCTGATCGACGCGATTTTCGGTGTGGGCCTTTCCCGGGAAATCTCACCGGAATCCGATTTTGCCGCGGCAATCCATTTGATCAATCACTGCCAGGGCACTGTGATCTCCGCTGATATTTCAAGCGGTGTGGAGGCAGACACGGGACGGATTCTTGGCTGTGCAGTCAAGGCTGACAGGACGGTTACCTTTACACTGGCAAAACCCGGGCACGCTGTAGGAGATGGGGCTTTATACGCGGGGGATGTGACCGTCTGGACAATCGGGATTCCGGAGAAGCGGGTGAAGGCTCTTACCAGCCGGGTCCAGACAGTTCATGAGACTTATGCGCGGGAGGCGCTGCCGCGTCGGAAAGAGGACGGCCATAAGGGAACCTTCGGAAAGGTTTTAGTGATTGGCGGCGCGGTTGGCTACAGTGGCGCGCCCTATCTGGCGGCCAGCGGCGCGGTACATTCCGGCTGCGGGCTAGTCTTTCTGGGGGTGCCGGAGAGCCTTTGGGCCGTGGAGGCTATGAAGTGTATATCTGCCATGCCGTTTCCGTTAGCGGAAAAAGAGGGGGGATTGAGCTGCAAAGCTCTTCCTGATTTGCGGGAAAAGCTGGCGGAGTGCGACGTGTTGGCGCTGGGGCCGGGCCTTGGACATGGCGAGTCGGCGGTACGCCTGGTTCATACTCTGCTGGATGAGACCTCAAAGCCCATCGTGCTGGACGCCGACGGCATAAACGCCCTGGAAGGGCATATAGATAGTCTGGACGGGCGGAGAGGCCGCGTTACCATCCTGACGCCTCACGATGGAGAATTCCTGCGGATTGGCGGGGAGCTGTCCCATGGGGACCGCGTGCGAGCAGCCAGAGAGTTTGCTATAAGACATGGCTGTATTTTGGTGCTCAAGGGCCATCGGACTCTGACGGCCACACCGGAGGGGAACGTTCTGGTCAACACGACGGGGAACTCCGGACTTGCTAAGGGTGGCAGCGGCGATGTGCTGACGGGCCTGATTGCGTCTTTGCTGGCCCAAGGGACTACGGCAGTACAGGCTGCAGCGCTTGGCGTCTGGCTCCATGGGCGCGCGGGGGATCTGGCTGCGTCGCGCCTCACAGCCTACGCCATGACGCCGAAGGACGTCATCTCAGCCCTGCCGGAGGCATTGATTGAAATAGGAGGAGCATGCGGTGCGCAGATGGGTATGCGTACCAATGATAACCCTGTGTCTGCTGCTGACAGCCTGCGGCAGAACAGGCGAAGATGAGGCAGCTTCCCTGCGGGAGCACTATCATGACATGGCTGGCTGTTCCATGGAGGCCTTGGTGACATGCGACCAGGAGGGACTGGAGTGGGAGGCCAGGCTGAAATGTGAATATGTTCCCGGAGGAGAGATCACAGTGGAGGTTCTGGAGCCAGAGACCATTGCCGGTGTGCGGGCGGTTCTCAACGACACAGACTGGAGTCTGGAATTTGAGGACGCGAGCTTGAACGTTGGCTTTCTCAGCGAGGAGGCGGTGAGTCCTGCGACTTGCCTGCCAAGGCTTATGAGCGCTTTACGGGACGGTTGGCTGCTGGAGGAAAACGAGGAGACCTGGAATGAGGTGCCCTGTATGCGGCTTTGTGTGGATCAGAGTGGTACTCAGAGCGGAAAGATCATCTCCACCATCTGGCTGCGGCAGGACGACGGGAAGCCGCTGCGGGGTGAGATTGCCGTGGATGGCGAAATTATTTTAACCGCGGAGTTTACGAGCTTTTCTTTTTATGATACACTGGAAGAATCATAATCTACAAAGGAGATCCTTTCATGGACGATACCATTTTACGGCGGACCTGGGCGGAGATTGATCTGGACGCTCTGGCCCACAATTATCATCAGGCTAGAGAGAAGATCGGCCCAGCCGTGAAGTATTTGGGAGTTGTCAAGGCGGATGCCTATGGCCATGGTGCGGTTCAGATATCCCGCAAGCTGGAGGCGCTGGGGGCGGATTATCTGGCAGTGTCCAGTCTGGACGAGGCGCGGGAGCTGCGTCACGCCGGTATCTGCGCACCGCTTTTGGTGCTGGGGCACACTCCGCCGGAGCTGACGCCTCAGCTGATCCAATATCACATTACACAGACTGTTTCAGCCCAGGCCAAAGCCGAGGCATATGACGATGCTGCAGCGAAGTGCGGCGGCAGATTGAAGGTCCATATCAAGGTGGACACCGGCATGTCCCGGCTTGGCTTTTTGGTGCGGGGGGAGCACTTTGACGGGGGTGTGGAGGCAATTGCTGCCTCCTGTGCGCTGGGGCACTTGGAGCCGGAGGGAATCTTCACTCATTTTTCCGTTGCAGACGAGGATGATGCCGCCAGCGAGGACTACACACAGGAACAGTTTGGACTCTTTATGAGAGTTCTGGAAGCGCTGGCCCGGAGAGGGCGAACCTTCGAGATTCGCCACTGCACCAATAGCGGTGCGCTGGCAAGATATCCGGAGATGTACCTGGATATGGTCCGCCCTGGCATTGCACTGTACGGTGCGGGAGCTGACCGGGACCGGCTGGGGCTGCGGCCTGTGATGACCCTGAAATCCTGCATCTCTACCATCAAGATCTTTGACCCGGAGACGGACATTAGCTATGGAAGGACCTTCCGTACCGCCCATAAGACCAGAGTGGGCGTTTTGCCTATCGGCTATGCCGACGGGTTGTTCCGAGGCCTTTCCGGATGTATGGCAGTGCAGACAGATCAAGGACCAGCTCCCATCCTGGGCCGCATCTGCATGGATATGACCATGGTGGACCTGACAGAGCTGCCAGATGTCCATGTGGGAGACACCGTGGAACTTTTCGGCGTCCGGCAGCGGGCCGATGTGCTGGCGGATATCCTGGGGACGATTCCATACGAACTGACCTGCGCGGTAAGCAAGCGAGTGCCGCGGCTGTACATGGAGAACGGCGCCGTGGTGGAGCGCAGCCTGCGGCTGCTGCTGTGACAGGAAACATACAGCAGGAAGGGGAGCCTGCCCGGAAAGCTGTCGAAGCATGAGGGACACACACTTCGTCCCCCGCATAAAATAGAGCGGGGCAAGGACGCCGGAGTTTTGGCGTATAAATTCCGGAGCTGCGTGGGAGAATGAGAGTGGCCTCACCGAGAGATCCCTCGGTGGCGGGTACTTCTTTCGGCGGAGTGTGAACTTTGTGGATACGAGTGTCAAGCGCGGCGATATTTACTATGCCGATCTCTCCCCGGTGGTGGGCAGCGAACAGGGCGGCGTCCGGCCGGTTCTGATTATCCAGAACGACACCGGGAACCGTTACAGCCCCACCGTGATTGCGGCGGCCATCACCTCTCAGACGGGCAAAGCCCGGCTGCCGACACATATCGACCTTCCTGTGGATCAAAGCTGCGGCTTAAGCAGGGATTCCATTGTTCTGTTGGAACAAGTGCGAACCCTGGACAAAAAGCGCCTGCGGGAACGGTTGGGTCATGTGGAGGAACATGTGATGACTAAAGTTGACACGGCCATCGCGGTCAGTTTTGGCTTACCACACGATCAGTTGGTTTAACGACCAGTCCTTCCGGAGGGAGTTTACTCTCCGGAAGGACTTGGGTACAAAGGATAGAGAGGTACATATATGAAAAAGAACAGATGGTTTTTACGAGCGGTGGTGCTGGTAGTCCTGAGCGTGATGCTGAACGCCACGGTGACGGTAGCAGGTGCTGTTGCTGGCGGCAGCGATGATCCTCTGGTGACGCTCAGTTATCTAAATGATACCTTCCTGGGAGAAATCCTGAACAAGGTTGATGAGAAAATTGCCGCAAGGAACAGTCAGATTGTCCAGCAGCTTGGTGGGACAATGGGGAGTTCTACGTCCAGTACGTTTACTGTAGTGACTCTTACCAGCGGACAAGTCCTGACGGGAGAAATTGGCTGCGAGGTCATGCTTCGGGTTGGCGCTGCCGTTTGCGTTGCATCCTCCAGCCCGGGACTGATTGACGAGACCACGGCCGGAACACTGAACAATGGCGGTGCGCTGGCCCAAAACCATTTGTACATGATGACGATTGAGGGCCGCGGGGTGAAGGCTACTGCTGCTACCACCAAGCTTTTAGTGCGGGGGAGCTATTCCATCGCCTGACATATGAAAAACCGTCTGTGCATAGAATGGCACAGACGGTTTTTTAGGAGGTGGCAGAGGCATGGACAAGTTTCCGCTGATATGGGCCGGAAATCCGGTTGGAGAATTAACGGTGGAGAGAGAGGCTCTGTACACCTGGTTTACGGCCAGATGCCATCTCCCCGAGGAGGGACTCTGGTGTGCCTGGGTCGTGGGGGCTGAAGGAGAACTTCGGCTGGGGATTCTAGAGCCAAATGGAGAAGAGGCGTCTATCCGGCGCCGGTTTTCCGACCATATGACCGGGCCTATAGGCCGTCTCATCCGGGGAGAAGCCCGTCCCGCTATGGAAGAGGGCAGCAGCTGGGAGGCCGCTGAGTTTCCGGAGCGACTGTTCCGCACACCCTGGCTTCGCCGTCAGCTTCAGGGTGTGAAGGGAGCCATGACCAGACGGGAGGCAGAGACACAGCACCTGGCTGTTCCATATGACCCGCACAAGCCGTTTCCGCTCGCACCCATGTTCTGCCTGGCCAGCGTCAGAAAGCTGGGGGATCGTCCGTATGTGATTTATACGTTTAACAAGAAAGAGTGGCCTGTCCTGCGGCCAGAAAAAAATTGAAAAATTGAAAAATAGAGATACCATATTTTGTGGTGCTGTGGTATAATTGTCCCAAAGGAGACATCGCACTGAATCATTTGGGAATGGGAGGGTCACATGATGAAATGTCCCTTTTGCAGTTATAACGAGAGCAAAGTGATTGATTCCCGTCCGGCAGACGAGGGTACCAGCATCCGGCGGCGGCGGGAATGCCTGTCCTGCGGCAAACGCTTCACCACGTATGAGACAGTGGAAAGTCTACCTATGGTGGTGGTGAAAAAGGACGGGAGCCGACAGAGCTTTGACAAGAGAAAGGTTCTGGGGGGTATGATCCGTGCCTGTGAAAAGCGGCCAGTCCCTTTTGCGGAGCTGGAAAAGATTGCGGATGAGATTGAGCAGGACCTTCAAAACTCCATGGATCGGGAAATCAGCACAGAAATCATTGGGGAGCGAGTGATGGAGAAACTGCGGATGGTAGACCAGGTGGCCTATGTCCGCTTTGCCTCTGTATACCGGCAATTCAAGGATATTGATACCTTTATGGCTGAGTTAAATAAGCTCCTTTCTGAGAAGTAATTTTCCTTTACAGAATGTTTTTGATGCTGCACTGCTCCATTTCAGACAGCAGGCGCAGCTGATCAGAGAGGTCCGCGATCTCTGCTCGGAATTCGCTGGGTTCTTCCGCAGCGGCAAAGGCCATTGCCCGACGGTACATGGCTTCCGCATCATCAACAGCGTCGTGCTCCATGACGATGTGGAGATAGGTTTGACAGGTGGACCAATCGGTATAGCTCTTGGCAAGGGCGGTCTCTGCCTCCAGCCAATCTCCGGCATCCGCCATCACGCCCGCGCGGTGAATTTGGTCGCGCCACCGGCTTGTTCGAGACTCCATGGCGGCGCCATTCCATAGGGAGAGCACCAAGATTGCTGTCAGTATCGCAATGGGAACCAGCAGAGCTTTCTTCATGGGTTGTCCTCCTTTTGAACACAGACAATTTGGCCCTGTTCATCTAAGGTCAGTAAAAATACATCCTCTGGTTTGGATAGATGGTGTTCTTTCAGGATCGTTTGCAGCCACTGTGTATTTTTGCCACAGGCAGTGAGATTCTTTTGCAGAACGCGCCCATCGTTGATGAGGACCACAGGCAATGTCACATCATCCTCAATATCCAGTCCCATCTGTGCGGCGGTGGGAGGCTGGTTGCGGGTCCAGGGCAGGACGGAAAGCTGACCCGAATTTTCCAAAATGGCGTATTTGACCTCAGAGACGCTGGAGATTCCCTGGCCGCGCAGTTCTTCTAAAAGCTCATCCAGGGTATAGCGATTTTTCTGCATAGTTTTCTGCTGC
Source organism: Pusillibacter faecalis (assembly GCF_018408705.1). Lineage (GTDB taxonomy): Bacteria > Bacillota > Clostridia > Oscillospirales > Oscillospiraceae > Oscillibacter > Oscillibacter faecalis. The sequence goes on along the minus strand of NZ_AP023421.1, from coordinate 304,000 downwards.
AGCTCCCCGTGGCGGATTAAAACTGCCGGCGTGCCGCATGTCAGTTCGCGAAAGCGGAGATTATACAAAGAGAGCTGGCTGAGCAGCATGGACAGTGCCAGCAATGTTAAAATGGGAATTACACCGGCCAGCAAGGGAATCCCAAAATCCTGCATGGGAACGGTGGCCAGATCTGAGATCATCATAGTTAGAACCAGTTCGCTGGGTTCCAGCTCGCCAATTTGGCGCTTGCCCATCAGCCGCAGACCCAGCATGATTAGAAAATACAGGATGAGAGTACGCGTGAAAGCAGTCATCATAAAGAAATTCCCCCAGTTGGGATAGCGTCTGCTTTTCCTGCGGAAATATGTACGGATGAGACTCCCAATGGAGTTTTATCATAAATGAAAATCGCAGAGGTGAAAGGAGATTATAGGCATCGCCTATCATAAGCGCCAGTGCCTGCTGGAAAGAACGCGGCAGGACGACGAGGAGAAGAGAGGATCGAACGTTTCGGCGGATGCTCTTCCATGTCTGCAGACATGTGACACAGCTGACAAATATGCGGGTGACTGCAAAACAGAGGGGCTGTGACTGCAGTAAAAGCGACAAATGACTGCGCATTTGTCCTTTTGATATCAAAAATCAGGAGGATCTTTCATATTTATGTGCGGAATTATTGGATTTGCCGGCCGCGACCAGGCGGCCCCCATTCTTTTGGACGGCCTGGAGCGCATGGAGTATCGGGGTTATGACTCCGCCGGTATTGCAGTGCGCTCTGAAACGCGTGGCTTACAAGTCAGAAAAGCCAAGGGACGATTAAAGGTTCTTGCGGAGCTGACCCATGGCGGCAAAGATTTAGAGGGGACCCTTGGAATCGGACACACCCGCTGGGCGACCCATGGAGAGCCTAACGATATCAATGCGCATCCCCATGTCAGTGAAAACGGCCAGATTGCATTGGTTCATAACGGCATTATTGAAAATTACCTGGAAATCAAGGAGCACTTGCTTCGCCAGGGGGTCACATTTGTATCCGATACCGATTCGGAGGTGGTGGCCCAGCTGTTGGAATTCCACTATCACGAGTGCGGGAATATGCTGGAAGCGGTCGGGCGTGTCCTGCGGCGTATTGAGGGCTCTTATGCACTGGGAATCATTTGTTCCGATTATCCAAATGCCCTGATTGCAGCCAGAAAGGACAGCCCTTTGATTCTGGGGTTTGGGGAGAATGGAAATTATATTGCGTCGGACGTGACCGCCATCATCAAGCACACCCGGGACGTCGTCTATATGGACGACGGGGAGATTGCGGTTGTGACGCCGCAGGCCATTGATGTCTTTGATGATGAGATGTCTCCTGTCGAGAAAAAACACAGCCAGGTGGACTGGGACATTTCCGCCGCGGAAAAGGGCGGCCATGCCCACTTCATGTTCAAGGAGATCTTGGAACAGCCGGAGGCGATCCGCAAAACGGTTTCCCCACGAATTCGGGATGGACGCGTGGTGCTGGATGATCTCTGCCTGACAGAGGCGGAGGCCCGCCGCTTTTCGCGCATTTTTGTGATTGCCTGTGGTTCCTCGTACCATGTTGGGATTGTGAGTAAGTATAATTGGGAACGACTTTTGCGGCGGCCAGTAGAGGTGTGCCTTGCCTCGGAGTTCCGTTATAGTGATCCCCTGGTAGATGAGAATACACTGGTGATCGTGATCAGTCAGTCCGGTGAAACTTTAGATACCATGGCTGCCATGCGGGAGGCAAAGCGCCGGGGGGGGCGCACGTTAGCCATCGTCAATGTGGTGGGGAGCTCCATCGCTAGAGAGGCTGATGACGTTCTCTACACTTGGGCAGGGCCGGAGATCGCCGTGGCCACCACCAAGGCCTACTCCACGCAGCTGGTGCTCATGGACTTGATCGGATTGTATCTAGCGGACCTGTTAGGGACGGTGGAGCCTGCAGAATACCATGCGATTCTGGAAGAGATGGAAGCTCTGCCGGAGAAGATGACAGAGGTTCTGACCCATGTGGAGGATTTGCAGTACTTGGCCTCCCGCTATTTTAACCACAATTCCATTTTCTTCATCGGCCGAAACCTGGATTACGCACTGGGGCTGGAGGGATCTTTAAAGCTCAAGGAGATCAGTTATATCCATTCCGAGGCCTATGCCTCCGGTGAACTGAAGCATGGCACCATTTCCTTGATTGAGCAGGGGACGCTGGTGGTGGCCCTCGGCTTGTACGGAGCTCTGTTCGATAAGGCCATGAGCAATGTAGTGGAAGTCAAGGCGCGGGGCGCGGAGGTACTGGCCGTCACCACGGAGCGTTTCCGGGAACGAATGGAAAAGACTGCGGATTCCACCGTGGCAGTACCCGATACACATCCAGTACTCCAACCGTCGCTGGGTGTGATACCGCTGCAGCTGTTTGCCTACTATATGGCGCTGCAGAGGGGCTGCGATATTGATAAGCCGCGCAACCTTGCAAAATCTGTAACAGTGGAGTAGAAGAGACGCCCACCCTGGATATCCCGGGGTGGGCATCTCCATCTCTACAAGAAGAAAAGCGTCGGAAATTGATGCCAGACTATTGACCAGCCTAAGATTCTCCGCTATAATAACATTCACCAATTAACATAACACCGTCGCCCGGGCGCGGCGCTTTTTTTGCTGAAAACTTCGACAAAGATCGACAAGGAGAGATTGCTATGAAGCGGAATCGACTGCTGGGATGGCTGACAGCCGGAGCATTGAGCGTCGGACTGATATGGACTCCGGCCGCAGCCTTTACGGACACAGCTGGGCACTGGGCAGAGCCAGCCATCAATAAGTGGAGCCAGGAGTACGGCATCATCCAGGGATATGAGGACGGGACGTTCCGACCAGACAACTCCATCACCCGCGGTGCCTTTGCCGGCATCCTGGACCGCTTTATGCAGTTCCAGAGCGTGTCTCCGGCGGGGACCTTTTCTGACCTTACAGGCAGCTATTGGGAGGAACAGATTCTCAAACTCAACGCCGCTGGCGTGTATCTGGGAAACAATGGAAAAGCATTGGCCTCGGACAGCATCACCCGTCAGCAGGCCGTGGCCATGATCGCACGTGCATTTGATATTACCACATCCACAACTGCGCTGCCCTATACAGATGCAGACCAAATTTCTGAATATGCAATTCCAGCAGTGGCTGAGATGACAGCGCGGGGCTGGCTGAACGACTCAACGGATGGCCGCTTTCGTCCGACAGATCCCATTACCCGGGCGGAGATCGTCCATATTTTCGGAAATATGATTCAAACATTGATACAAACACCCGGTACTTACTCGCAGGATGTGAACGGCACCCTGATGATCAGCAGTGCTGAGGGTGCCACGTTAGATCATATGACGATTTCCGGTGATCTGATTTTAGCGCCCGGGGTGGTTGGCATCGTAACGCTGAACAATGTGACGATTGGCGGGACACTGCGAAACTTCAGCCAGGTAGAGCCGACCATTACAGACACTACGCCCACAGAGAAGCCAACGGACCCTTCCCCCAATGAGCCGAACACAGGCGGAATGTTGCCCAGCGAGGTCTATACCCCGGGGACTACCACTGGACAGACGCTTTCATATGGCGGCCAACAGATCCCAATTTATGAGGGCAGAGAAAAGAGCCGCCTTTATGACGGAGACTTCTATTGGAATGAGGACCGGCTTGCATATATCGGCAGCGATTTTGATACGCGGTTTGGCATCGACGTGTCCGCATATCAGAACCGGGCCAGTGAAAATCAGACCATTGACTGGGAAGCTGTCAAGGCGGATGGCGTGGATTTTGCCATGGTGCGGATTGGACTGAGGGGCTACTCTACCGGCGGTATCAGTGCCGATGCGTTTTATGCCCAGAACATTGAGGGGGCTATGGCTGCCGGCATTGAGACTGGCGTTTATTTCTTCGCACAGGCCATCACTGTGGAGGAGGCAATTGAGGAGGCCGATTTTGTCATTAACCTCTTAAGGGACCATGAGATCAATGGACC